>WRML01000214.1 GCA_009777165.1 Kiritimatiellota bacterium | reverse complement strand
CTCGGCGCGGCTCGGCTCGGCTCGGCTCGGCTCGGCTCGGCTCGGCTCGGCTCGGCTCGTTCCGTGATGGGGTCAACCGCCCCTGCAACAATCTATGGATAATCCTAGTCATCGGTTGGAAGTTTTAAAATATATCCTTATCCCTCGACGGATTGCAAGTGGAAAAATTAAAAATTTTAGATTTTAGGTTTGGGGTTTTAGATTGAATGCTCCAGCCGTTAATAATAGCGGATAATAGCGGAACATTTATCCGCTTCCCTTTTGAATCCCGAAGTTGTAAACTGGAGCCATGAAATTCTTACAGATAGTCTTCTGTCTCATCGTTGGTCTAAGGGCCGCGGCTGAGCCTTGGTATTTTGTCCAGATCTCCGACACGCATTACGGTCGGGCGATCCACTCGAACCGCCTGGCGCAAGCCATCAGCCAAATCAATGCGCTGGACCCTGCGCCGTTGTTCGTCATGCACACGGGGGATTTTGCAAACGACAATCTCAGCAACGAGATTGCCGCCGTCATCTCCAACGGCCTTGCGCAAATCAAATTCCCCGTTTACAGCGTCCCGGGGAATCACGACATCCTGCCGCGCCGTCTGGACGAGACGCTGAACGCCTACACTAACTATCTGGGTCCGTTGACGTTCCGCATGGAGACCAACGGCGTCCAGTTCCTTTTCCTCTATACCGAGCCTTTGCGCAGGGCGTTCACCGTCCCCGGGCATGACCCGATCGGATGGCTCGCGGCACAACTCAACGCGCACCCGAAGATGCCGGCGATTGTCGTCCACCACTCGCCCGTCGCGCCCGATTACTACAACGGGAAGATCAACGAAAGCTGGGCGCAACAGCCAAGCCAGGTGTGGAACGACACAATCAGCACGAACGGTAACGTCAGGGCAGTCATCTGCGGACACTTCCACCGTGACGAGCTTCACTTCAACGACAAGGGTATCCCCACGTATGTCGCATCCTCGATCGCATCGTTCTGGGGACGCCAAGGCACGTTCCGCATCTACCGCTGCGACGACAACGGGAACCTTTCGTATTCGACGGTCTATCTCGAAGACCCGAAACAGTAACGCAAACGGAGGATTTTTTTGACAGGATTCACTGCAAAACAACTATTACAAGGCCATTGCCAAAGGCGGTATGATGTGCCCTTTCGGGTTAGGAGGATGAGATGAGAAAAATAGTGTTATCTGCGTTGATGGTCGCGTGTTACGGGACGGTGGGCGCGGAGACGTTTAACCTGCGCGGCTACGGGAAGACGGAGGCGCGTTTCACGGGGGAGAACGACGTGTCCGTGCTGACCCTCCGCACGGAGAACGCGGAGAAGGCGAAGCTGTGGCAAGCCAAGTGGCTCTTCGATATGACGAAGACTATCGGTAATGCCAAATCTGAAACGTTTCAGTACGGCCCCCCCACTATGATGTTACGTATGGATGGGCTGATGGTGAACTTCGGCGACAACCTTGGTTACGCCACGGCGATACGTGACGGCAGGACTGTCATCATCCTGACTTCGCCGACAATGGACACGCTCAAAGTCGCCGCCCAAAAAAGAGGGGCGACGTTCGACAACACCCGTGCCGCGACCGACGTGCCGACCTACCTCAACGGCTGGGAGCAGCATGCGTTCCGCTTCTATTACTGGGCTGGGCAGAAGCCGCAGGGCGCGAAAGAATATGACGCGCTTCAGGAGTTCGATTTCATGCAGCGCATGAGCAACAGCGGCGTGATCTTCTGGACCGCGCCACACCGCGCGGATCGCGCGGAGGGCATCTCCGACGCGAACCAGTGGAATTGGGCGTTCGACGCGGCGACGAAACGCGACGTGCCGGTCGTGCTTAACCTCTCCGTCGCGGAGACGGTCTCCATCGGCAACGCCTACCGCGAGGAGAATATGCAACACGCGCCGCAGTTCGCCGGCACGTACCTGCGCCTCATGCAGCCGGGCCATGCGGGGGGGACCATGCTGAGCTGGGCATCCGATATCGGACGGCACCGCCTGTTGAGCGGTTTGCAGGACACGCTCAAAAAATACAACACCGATGCGGTGATGGACATCCTCGAACCGCACGGCGAATTGAACCACGGCGACTGGACCGTCCTCATCGAACACGGGCCACTCGTGGATAAGAGTTTCCGCGAGTTTCTGAAGGAACGTCACGGCTCGCTTCGCGCCGTCGCGAAACGCCACGGCAGAACCTACAAGAATTGGGACGACGTCCGTCTCCCCGAGATTGCCGAGTTCGCAGGGTGGGGCCCCCGGGCGGTTGACCTCTCGGGCGACTGGAAAGGGCACTCCCCCCCGCTGAAGGAAGGCTCGCGCCGCCCGTCGGTCAGCGTCGAGAACGACATCCACGCCGCGGCCCCCCCCGACCCCGCGCTGTTCGCCACGGACTGCGACGACTCGCAGTGGAGCGTCCTCTACAAGATGCCCGGGAGCGACGAGGGACTCTTCCATCCCAAGCAGCCCGCCGTTGTGCGCCGCACGTTCCAGTGGCGGGAGCGCCCCGGTCGGCAGTGGCTCTACCTGTGGGACCTGAACACGGCGCACGGCCAGGAGGTCGTCGTCACGCTCAACGGTAAGGAGGCCGGGCGCAGCGAAATCCCGTTCGCCACACCGCACTGGATGGCGTGTGAGGTCACCGGCCTGCTCAACGACGGCGACAACCTGCTCGCCGTCTCCCTGCCCAACGGCTTCATCGGCTACCGCGTCTACATCACCCCCGATGAGCCAGCCGCGTACCCGCACTTCCCCGGTGCCCTCAACGCGCTCTGGGCGGACTTCAGCGATTGGCAGGGCTGGAGCCGCGAGAAGGCCGTCACGCAAGGCATCGCCATGATCCGCGAGGCCGAGCCGGACAAGCCTATCATCTGCATGTCCCCCGACCACTACGTCAACCAACTCCGCGAGATTTGCCGTCGGTACGGCGCGCGTTTCCACAACACCGGCTATATGGCCGCGTGCCACGCCGAGTACCTGCCCATGCTCATGCGCGGCGTGGGCCTCCCCTTCTCGCTCGAGCCGGGGGGCCCCGCGCGGGATGTCCGCGAGCTTAAGATTTTCTCCGGCTACTACCTCACCGAGGGCGTCAACGCCATCCACTACTTCATCCACGTCGGCGCCATCCTCTGGGACGACGCCATCCGCGCCCACTTCGAGAAAATCTTCCCCGCCCTGCGCATGATGGGGCAGTACCACCAGCAGAAGAGCGACGTCGCCATGCTCTTCGACTCCGACATCAACGCCCTCATGGGCTACCCTTGGCGCAAGGCCTCCAGCGCCGCCAGCACCGGATTTTGGGAATGGCGTTTCCCTGCCACCCTCATCGCCGACTACCCCCCCGACGGCATCATCCCCGCCGACTTCTCCAACGGCGTCGCCGACGGCTACAAAGTCGTCATTGACAGCAACTGCATGCTCATGCGCAAAGAGACCCTCGGCGGCATCCGCAAATGGGTCGAACGCGGCGGCGTGTTCGTCGCCATGTACGAGACCGGCCGCCACACCCCCGAGACCCCCGACGCCTGGGCCCTCCAGGATATCTCCGGCTACCGCCCCCGCGTCTTCAGCGAATACCGCGGCCTGCGCAACGAGCCCGTCCAGCGCGTGAAGGTCAGGCGCGTGGACGAGTCGAAAAGTAGAGAAGTTGAAAAGTCGAGAAATGGAGAAGTTGCAACTTCTAAACTTCTCAATTTCTCAACTTCTCAACTTTTAAACTTCTCAACTTCTCAACTTCTCAATTTCTCAACTTCTCCTACGGAGATGACCGCCGACGGCGCGAGCCTCGAGCCAGTCGCCCCCGGCACCGTCCCCCTCTACGTCTGGGAGGACGGAACCACCGCCATCGGCATCCGGCCCCTCGGCAACGGCTACGTCATCACCTTCGGCATGAGACTCCTCCCCAGCGGTGACGAGCATGTCCGCCTCCTCCTCTGCGACGTGCTGAAATGGGCCGGCGCGCGCCAGATGGAGCTTGTCGCCCCCCGCCACCTCAACCCCAAGCACTACACCTCCAACAACGGCCTCGCCGACGTCTGGGTCGTCTGGAACAACAGCGACAAGCCCCAGGACTACACCTTCGCCTTCCGCGACGGCCTCCCCCGCCCCCTCACCGACGTCCTCACGGGGGCCCCCGCCGACCCCTCCGCCCAGATACCCCCCCTCGAGTTCCGCATGCTCACCTCCCCCCGCGAGGGGGCCCCCCGCGACGCCTCCCGCATCTGGCTCGACATCCAGCGCGGCTACTGGCAAGGCACCGAGAGACCCACGTTCGCCGCGAAAGGCAAAGACACCTCCGGCTTCGGCGCCAACGTCCTCCCCCTCGACGGCCCCTGGACCATCAACGGCCAGCGCACGGAGCTCACCTCCTGGACCCGCGATACCGTCGGCGACGCCACGCGCTTCACCGCCGACAAAACCTTCACCGTCCCCAAGAGCTGGAAAGACGGCGAGACCGCGCTCTGGTGCGTCGGCCTCTACACCGGGCACCTCAACGTCAACGGCCGCGCGCGTTTCCTGCTCGACGGGCAGGAGGTGGTCCCCCCCCGCGACGGCGGCGGCGTCGCCGGCCACCCCCTCCCCCTCAAGGCCGGCCAGACCGCCACCCTGCGCATCGAGATCGAGAACGGCGACGAGCTTTGCGTCCGCGGCCTCGCCGGGCAATGCTTCCTTGCCCACCCCCCCTCCCCCTCGCGCGTGGTTGACCTCTCCGGCGAGTGGGACGTGCGCGCCGACATCAACACCCCCCCCCCCCCCCCCAACCGAACGACCCCCCCCCGCGACCCGGGGGCCGCCTCCATCCGCGGCACCATTACCATGCCCCCCCCACCCCCCGCGCC
>WRML01000213.1 GCA_009777165.1 Kiritimatiellota bacterium | reverse complement strand
CGGCAAGACCACGCTCGCGGAGGTCATCGCGCGGACCACGAAACGCCGCTTCGAGCGCACCAGCGGCGTGATGTCGAACGTCGCGACCCTGCGCGCCGTCTGCGAGAACGCCAAGCTCTACCGCGCCGGCGCCGGCACCGTGCTGTTCGTGGACGAGATCCACCGCTTCAACAAGTCCCAGCAGGACGTGCTGCTGCCGTACGTCGAGGACGGCACGGTCACGCTCATCGGCGCGACGACGCACAACCCGAACATCTTCGTCAACAGCCCGCTCACGTCGCGCTCGCTCGTGTTCGAGCTGCGCCCGCTGACCGAGGGGGCCGTCGCCGCGCTCGTGCGCCGCGCGCTGACGGACACGTCGCGGGGGCTGGGGCACCTGCGGGGCGAGATCGCGCCCGAGGCCGCCGCGTTCCTGTCCGTCATCTGCGACGGCGACGCGCGGCGCGCGCTCACCGCGCTCGAGGTCGCCGTCCGCTCCACCCCCCCCGGCGCGGACGGCGTCATCCGCATCACCCGCGACGTCATGGAGGACAGCGTCCAGCGCAAGATGGTGCTGTACGACAAGGACGAGGACGGGCACTACGACACGATCTCCGCGTTCATCAAGTCCGTGCGCGGCTCCGACCCCGACGCCGCGCTCTACTGGCTCGCGAAGATGCTCGAGGCCGGCGAGGACCCCCGGTTCATCGCGCGGCGGCTCATCATCCTCGCGTCCGAGGACATCGGCAACGCCGACCCCCGCGGGCTGACCGTCGCCGTCGCCGCGATGCAGGCGGTCGAGTTCATCGGGATGCCCGAGGGGCGCATCACGCTCGCGCAGGCGACCACCTACCTGGCGACCGCCCCCAAGAGCAACGCCGCCTACCTCGCCGTGGACGAGGCGCTCGCGGACGTGCGCTCCGGGCGCGTGCTGGCCGTGCCGGAACACCTGAAGAACATCCACGTCCGGGCCGTCGGCAAGGAGGGGCTGGACACCGCCTACAAATACCCCCACGACTTCGACCAGCACACCGTCCGGCAGGACTACCTCCCCGCCGCCAAACGCTACTACCGCCCCACCGCCCAAGGCTACGAGGACACCATCGCTAAGCGCATGGAGCAGGTCACGAAGCTCAAGAACAATCCACCACAGGCGAAACACGGATGAGAAAAAACGGAGGCGATACCGTGTTCTTTTTTTTGACAGGATTGATGGGATTGGCGTTGTGTCCTTCGTGTCGTTGTGTGAGGGAAAAAGGAGAAGCATGAACATTCTGATTACAGCAGGGCCCACGCGCGAGTACCTTGACCCGGTCCGTTTCCTGAGTAACCGCTCGACTGGCAAGATGGGGTTTGCCGTCGCGCAGGCCGCCGTCGAGCGGGGGCATCCGGTGACACTTGTCGCGGGACCCGTCAGCTTGCCGACCCCCCCGGGCGTGACGCGCGTGGACGTGGTCAGCGCCCGCGAGATGCTGGCGGCAATCGAGCGCTGCTTACCGCAGTGCGACGCGCTCGTCATGTCGGCGGCGGTGGCGGACTGGCGGCCGGCGCAGGAGGCGGGCGCCAAACTGAAGAAACGCGCGATGTCCCCCCTGCTTCAGCTGGTACCGAACCCTGACATCCTCCAGACTCTTGCGCCGTTGAAGGGGAGGAGGGTGTTCGTCGGGTTTGCCGCCGAGACGGGGGATCCCATCGAGGAGGCACAGCGCAAGCTGATTGACAAGGGGCTGGACCTTATCGTGGCGAATGACGTGACCGTCCCCGGGGCCGGCTTCGCCGTTGACACCAATGCGGTGACGCTCATTTCCGCCGCCCCCCTTGGTCAGGTGGGTTCTCCGAAACAGCCGTCCCTCCCCCCCCAAGTATTACCCCTCCAATCGAAGCTGGATGTCGGACGTGTCATCGTGCAGTGGATTGAAGCGCGGTGTGCTTCTCTGAAGGGGTGACGTTGTTGTTTCGGAAGATGGCACAACCTCTGGAGTTCGGCGGCGAACCGCCGAACTCCAGACAACCATTCCCCCCCCTGCCGTTTTTTCCCTCCCAGCTCGTAAGGACGCACGGAGTGCCGAAGTTCGCCCTCCATTTATTTGTCTTTCTGCATGAATGACGGGCGGCGGCCGCGGTAGCAGGCCAGCATGATGGAGGGGGCCATGTAGATGGAGGAGAAGGTGCCGATAACGAGGCCAATCAGTATGGCCAAGGCAAAGTCGTTGATCGCGCCGCCGCCGAACAGGAAGAGCACCAGCGCGGCAAAGATGGTCGTGAGCGAGGTCAAGACCGTGCGGCTGAGCGTCGCGTTGATGGAACGGTTGCACAGTTCCTTGAACTCCGTCTTGCTGTCCTTGCGCAGGTCTTCGCGGATACGGTCGAAGATGACGATGGAGTTGTTGACGGAGTAGCCGATGATGGTCAGGAGCGCGGCGACCGTGGTCAGGCTCATCTGGTAGCCGAGGAGGCTGTAGACGCCCAGTGTGAAGAAGGCATCGTGTGCGAGCGCGACGACCGAGCCTACCGCGAACCCGAACTCGAAGCGCAGCGAGATGTAGAAGAGGATGCCGATGAGCGAAAAGAGGATGGACAGTTGTGCCGCCCGCTTGAGGTCGCTGCCGACGACCGCGCCGACCGTGTCCTCGTTGAGCAACTGGAATTCCGCCTGCGGGAATTTCTCGGTCAGCGCCTTTAGAATCAGCGTCGAGCTGTTCTCCTCGCCGACGGTGGCGTTGCTCGTCATAATCAGCAGCACATCGCCCGCCGCCCCGGCTGCCGACTGGTATTGGATGGTCGCGTCATTGACCACCGAGGGGACGATGGCGTCCCGGATGTCGCTGGTGCCGACCTGCGCTTTGCAGGCATAGGAGATTGCCGCACCGCCCACGAAGTCAACCGTCATGACGCTGGCAGGTTCCTTGGACACGCGGATGCCAAAGAGCGTGCAGGTGCTGATGATAATCAGGCATGATGCGATGATAAACAGCTTGGCGGGTTTCAGGAAATCGAAGTTTGGCGTCTTGAAGAACTGGAACATCGTGAGCGGCTTGGTCCGCGTCTCCGAGATCGTCGCGTTGAACATCAGACGCGTGACGACCAGTGCCGTGAACATACTGATGATGATGCCGGCGGAGAGGGTAATCGCATAGCCACGGATCGGGCCGAGGCCAAAGATGAAGAGCAGCGCCCCCACAATCAGTGTCGTGATGTTCGAGTCGAAGATCGCCAGGAACGCGCGGTCGTACCCTGCCGCGATGGAGGCACGGACGGATTTGCCCGTCGCGGCCTCTTCGCGGATGCGCTCAAAAATCAGCACGTTCGCGTCAACCGCCATGCCCAGCGTCAACACCATGCCCGCGATGCCCGGCATGGTCAGCACGGGCAGTGCCAGCGCGTTCTTCGCGCCGCCCGAGGCGTCCGGCACAAACACGCCGAGGACGTTCGAGACCAGGATCAGCCCCGCCGGCAGCAACAGCACGTTGAGGATCAGCGCGATGTTCGCGATGAAGCCGCTATACATATAGTAAATCAGCATGAAGCCCATGACCAGCACAATGCCGATGATTCCCGCGCGGATGCCGCTGTCAATGGCGTCCTGCCCCAATGTGGGGCTGATGTTGCGTGCCTCCAAAATCTTCATGGGGGCCGGCAGCGACCCCGCATTAAGGATGTTGCGGAGCTGGGCGGCATCTGAGCGCGAGAAGCTGCCTGTGATGGAGGCGATCCCGTCCGGGAGTGCCTGCTTGATGACGGGGGCGGAGTAGAGGGTGTCGTCCATGACAATCGCCAACTGGCGCCCGACGTGCTTCCCGGTCAGGCGCGCGAACTCCGCCGTGCCCTTCGCGTTGAACCGCAGGCCGACGCTGACCGCCCCGGTCATGGTATCGGTCTCCACGGATGCGCTCGCCAGCGCTGATCCGTTCATCTCCGCCCGGCGCAAGAGGAAGACAGGACGGTAGACGTCGGCACCCGCCCCGATGGCCTCCAGCATGAAGGCATAGCGCGGGTCGTTGTTCGGGAGCTCGAACAGCGAGAGACGGTGGAAATACTCCGGGTCCTTGATAATCTCGTTATACTCGGCGGCAGCGACACGCTTGAATGTACGGCCTTCTCCGGCGACATACCCCTCCGGGACACGCCCGTCCCGAAACAGCTTGTCAACCAGATTGTCATTCTGAGCATGGACCAGCTTGAACTCCAAAAACGCCGCGCTTTTGATGTTCTTCTCAGCCTCGGCGCGCTTATCTTCCGTGATGCCGGGCAACTGGATGGTGATGCGGTGCTCCTTCCCAGCTTGGATGAGGGGTTCGTTGATGCCTGTCTTGTCAATACGGTTACGGATCACCTCGATCGTGCGTTCCGGGGCCCCCTTCAGGATTTCCTTGACCTTGGCGTTCACCTGCTGGTCGTCCAGGTCGGGGTTGTCCATCTTCACGTTGTTGATCAACTTGTCCTCGTCAATCGTAACCACGAAACTGGACCCACCTTTCAGGTCAATCCCGAGCCGTATCTTCGGAATGAGTTTCCCACTGTCATCTCTTTTCGTCGGGACTACCACCAACACCGACAACATCGCCAACATCACTAACGCCAGCCACTTCCAAAGGTCGCTTCTACTCATTGTCCTACTACTCCAAAGTTCACATAACGAATACCCAAAATGGGTAAAACGAATAATAGTATATCAAATCCCATTCTGCATTTCACGCAGAATTAGTGAGAAATGCGTTTTTTTTATTTGCTGTGAATTGACAGACAAACCGCCCCCCCTGTTCTGGGTAAACTGCCCGCGCGAGGAGTGCGGTTCGGTTGTCCATTCACACGGGAATGGGTTATAGTGAATTAACTTTAAACGTGTTCCATTCTTACATCCCTTTAGGGATGTGTCTCTCGGTAGAAAAACATC
>WRML01000212.1 GCA_009777165.1 Kiritimatiellota bacterium | reverse complement strand
CCCTGTCGAGCAGCGCCTGCGCCAACGCGCTCATCCCGACCCCCCCTATGCCCACGATATGCACCGTATCACTCATGCTTGACATTTCTCATTCTCCCTGTCGTGTCATTCATCGTCTCGAAATAATCCGGACACATTACACAGCGTTTATTTTTATATTCTCTGTGCAGCTCTGTGGTTCTCCGTGCAGCTCTGTGAAACGAGCGACATTGTTTCCCTATAACTCATTAAACCGCACGATGTCGCCGTAAAGCGAGGCCAGCATTTTCTCGAGTTCCTCGAGATGATCCCCTTGCGTCCAATAGTCAGGGTATTGGTTCAAGTAACCGACATACCCCCCTTCCTTTGCTTCCCAATATGTGTACGACAACTGCATTTCTTTTTTCCCTTTGTTGGCGCGGTGGCTCACCACAACACGTTGACACGATACAGGCTGAACGTGCTGTCGTGAGACACAAGCGTTAAGTCATTTCCCATTGCTTGCGAGATAATCATTCGGTCAAACGGGTCACGGTGGTGAAGAGGCAACATGCTTAACCGCAATGTGTCTTCAAACGTCACGGGTAATAGCTGAAACCCGTTTCTCATGGCTTCGCTTTTCAGTTCGGCAAAAGGAATGTCAAGCGTCAGTTTTCCCAAACTGTTTTTAATGGAGATTTCCCAAAAACTGGCAATACTGACGTAGTTCCCATGTTTTGGGTTTTCAATGAATGTCCTGGCCCGCCCCGACAGTTCAGAGGCCCCGCAGAGAAACCAAAGGAACGTGTGCGTGTCCAACAATGCCTTCATCACATATATTCCTTAAAGTCAGGCAGGGGGGCGTCAAAATCGGCGGACAGATGGATTTTTCCTTTTAGAGTGCCAAATTTCGGCGTGACATCGTTCGAGGTTTTGCTCAATAAAAAATCGGCAAAAAGGGCAACTTCCTGTTGCATTTCGACAGGAAGGCGCTCAACCTTCCCGTATAAAAACGGAATCCCTAACCCTGCGTCATTTGAGGCGATAACAGAACTCATAAACCACTCCCTAACTCCCAAAAACGAAAAACAGTTTAGTCCTTTACAGACAGGATGTAAACCGAAAATATCCAGATTTTCAATCTGGATATTCCCTGCACGTTCATGCCCCCCCCTCCAGCCATTCGAGCCCGTCGTCCGTCCGTTTGCGCGTGTGGAGCCAGACCGCAAGGGCGGCGAGCGCGGCGAACCATAGCGTCACCGCCCACCCCGCCCAATTCCCGGTTTCGAGCGACAGCACCTTGACCGACGCGACCGCCTCCGCCGTGCGCACCATGATCATGGTGAAAAAACCGGCTGCGTTGTTGAAGCACACGGCGACCCATGCGCTGAACAACCCGGCCAGCATCCCGAGAAACCCGGCCGTGATAACAAGGAACGCGCATGACGTGACGACCGGGTTCGCCAGCAACCCCCCGATCGGCACACGCCCGAAATAGTATCCCGTAAGGGGGACCGACACCAGCCACGCCGCAACCGATACGGCAAGGACATCCGCGACGTAGCGGACGGCCGTAATCCCCCACCCTCTCCAACGCACGTCCGTACCGGCCGCCTTCAGCATCACATGATGATTCTGGAGGGCATGATAGCCCAGCCACCGCCGCAGGATCGCGGAGAAGTGAGGCACGAAGACAATCAGCCCCGCCATTACCGAGAACGACAGCACGCTCCCGGCGTTGGTGATGAGCGACGGCTGCCAGAGGTGAAACACCAGCGCCGTCGCCAGCAGCGCCGCGAGCCCGTCCGGCCTGCGTCCCAGCAGGGGCGCCAGCAGCATACACGCCGCCATGCAGCACGCCCGCACCGCGCTCGGGCGTGCGCCCGTGACCAGCGTGTACACGATGAGCAGCGGCACCACCGCATACACCCAACTGAGGCGTGATAGCCCCGTCAGCCGCGTGAAGAAAACAAACACGCTCGCCACCAGCGCGATGTGCAGTCCCGAGATGGCGAACACGTGTATCGTGCCAGACGCGGCGAACACGCGCCGCATCTCCTCGGGCATCTCGTTGCGGTTACCGAGCAGCATGGCTTGATTCAGCACGGGCACGACACCCCAATCCTCGACCCCGAGCGCCACGCGGCGGACGGCCTCGCGCTGGAGGCTCGTGAGCCGCCCCAGCCACGTGCCGGTCGCGGCGGACAGTTTGCGCGAACGTGTGTCCCCCTTGCTGAAACTGAGGTAGGCGTGGTCGAGTCCGTTCCGCTTCGTGACGACCCGTATGCGCCCGGACACCTGCCACGTCTCGCCGGGGCGCGGCGCGTTGCGCTCGTCGCGGACGCTCCCGTACCAGCTCACCGTCACGGGGATGCGGCGGGTACGGAAATCCCTCCCCCCGTCGCGCCACGCCACCCTGTCCACGTCAAACGTGTAACGCGCGCCCAGGCCCGTCAGCGGCTGGGTGGTCGGGGCAGAGATGACGCGGCACACGAAAGATTGCCGCGTGTCGAGCGCGCGCAGGGTATCGGCCTCAAGCGCGATCCGGCGCGTGTCCCACGCCACCCGCCCCATGCCTGCGAACAGCACGCCCAGTATGAGGATCACGGTGTCCGCGAGATTGACACGCATCACCCTCAACGCCTCACGCCTCACCGCCACCCACGCGAGGCACAGCCCAAATCCGGCGGCACACAACCAGACATTCACCGACGGGAACCGGTATCCAATCCCCACCCCTGCCAAAAACAGCACCGTCACCGCCAACAGCGGTTGCCGCCGATTCCACTGAAACACTTTTGTGAGTATGCACATAAGTTAAGTCATCCGTAATGGTAGTGTATCCACCGCGCGAAAGCAAGGGAAAGCAAGGGGATTTTTCGCGCACCCCGATTTTTATATTCTTGCGCTTGCACCGCGATTCCGATTCCGCTACAATATTCTGCGTCGTTACACGTGTGTGTACGTTCATGAAAAAAGGAGTCGTATGGCATTGAAAAACAGTCAGTTGATGGTCGTCTCGTTGGGTATCGCGGTACAGGCAGGTATCCTTGTGTTGTTGAATACGTTTATCCCGAAGTTGGCGGGTACGGATGCGATGTGGATTGCGTTTCAGGCGTGGGCGGTATATTTCCTCGCGGGATGCACACCCATGGGCGGGGTCAAGTCGTTCATCGGCTATGCGACGGGTATCGCGGCGTCCATCGCGATCATCGAGCTGATGGGCGCGCCGGGCATCAAGGGTCTGCCCACGCCGGGCGGCATGAACCTTGCCATGGCACTGGCGGTGTTCATCGTCGTGATCCCCGCGATCATGTCGGAGAACTTCAAGAACATGGTGCCAGCGCTGTTCATCGGGTCGGGCGCGTTCTTCGGCCTGTCGGGGCTGATGGAGGGGGCGAGCTATGCGCAGATCACTCGTGCGGAGCTCGTCTATTGCGCGGTCGGCCTGCTGTTCGGCTTCATCACGGTCTTCGGGCGCGGCATGTACGAGGCGACGCTCAGCAAGCGATAAGGCATGGATGATTTTTTACCACAAAGGACACAGAGGATTTCACAAAGGACACAACGATTTTGTTTTTTCTCGCAGAGACGCAGAGATGCAAAGACGCAGAGAAACAGATCGTGTCATTGTCTTTGTGTCCTTCGTGAAATCCTTTGTGTCCTTTGTGGTTAAGTAAAAAAAAGGAAGAGGAAAAATGGAACAGGTGCTGCCTTTCGTTTTCAGTCTGCTCATGGTGGGGCAGACCTCGGTCATGATCCTGCCGGATTCTCCGGCGCCGGCGGATTTGCCCGTCGCGATGTTCACGGGCTTGCCGGAGGAGAAGATGAAAGAGCTTGCGCCGGAGGGGACCGTCCGCCTCTGGCGTAACATCTTCCTCTTCAAGCTGGGCGAGAGGCAGGTCATGGTTGACGCGGGCCTGGGCGACCAGTCCAGCCCGTTCGTCAAGGCGTTCCCGCGTGGCGGGCAGGAGGTGCCGCGGCCGGACGTGATCCTGCTCACACACCTCCACGCCGATCACCTCGGCGGTCTGCTCGACGGCGATGACGCGCGTTTCCCGGACGCCAAGGTCTACATGGCAAAACCCGCGCTCGAGCATTGGAAGTCCGCGACGGGCGACCGTGCGCAGATGACGCAGAAAATCTTCAAGGCCTACGGCGACCGCGTCCTGGGCTTCGACGACGGCGAGGAGATCATCCCCGGCCTCTTCGGGCGTTTCGCGTTCGGCCACACGCCGGGCCACGCGCTCTTCGAGACGGCGGACATCCTTTTCGTCGGCGACCTGCTGCACGGGGCGTCCCTCCAGTTCGCGTACCCGGACATCTGCGCGTCGTTCGACATGGACAAGCCCGCGGCCGTCGCCCAGCGCAAGCTGTGGCTGAAGAGGGCCGCGGACTCCGGCAAGCCCATCGCCGGATGCCACCTGCCACACATCGGCAAGGTCAAGGCGCAAGGCGAGGGGTTTGAATTTGAGAGTCTCTAGTTTCGATTGCATTCGATTGCATTCGACGGCATTCGATTGCCATCGGACAAAATGAAACATTTCCTCATACTCTCCGTCGCGGCGCTGGTGGTCGCGTTGCCGTTCATCTTCCACCGCCCCCCCCCGCAGGGGGACTGGCGGCCGGGAGACCCGGTGCTTATCATCGTCACGCCGCACAACGAGGCGATCCGGCAGGAGTTCGCGGAGGCGTTCTCCGCGTGGCATCAGGAACACTACGGCAGACCCGTGCGCGTGGACTGGCGGGCCATCGGCGGCACGACCGAGATCATGCGCTACCTCACGTCCGAGTACGCCGCCTCCGCCAAACGTTTCTTCAAGTCGCAGAAAGTGGACTGGCCCCCCAACGGCGCGGAAATTATTTTTGGTAAGCCCCCCCCCCCCTCACCGCACTCACACACCACCGGCCGCGCACCCACAACGGC
>WRML01000211.1 GCA_009777165.1 Kiritimatiellota bacterium | reverse complement strand
GGAGAGGCGATATGGAGTGCGGTGGCTTGCCACCGCTTTGGTTGCGGCGGCTTGCCGTCGCATTGGCATCTGGAGGGGCGCACCCACGTGTGCGCCTGGGCGGACACATGGGTCTGCCCCTACTGTCTTGCTTGCGCGTGGGCAAGCCCACGCGACTGAAAGCGGTGGCAAGCCACCGCACTCCATATTGAACCCATGCTTTCATCCGTTCACCACCTGTAGTAGCGGTAGGGGTCGTCGACGTTTTCGGGGGTGTCGAGGTAGAGGGTTTGGGGGATGCCGTAGGGGGTGCCGCCGAGGTTGGCGAGGAGGCGGGCGGCCATGGCGTTGGCGCGACGTTTGGTGGTGCGGAGGTAGGGATGTTTCTCTTCGTCTATCTGCCAGGGGGGGGCCTGCCAGAAGACGACGACGCCTTTGCCGTACCTGACGACGCGGAGGGCCTGGTTGCCGTCGGGGGCCATGGGGAATGCCCAGAAACCCATCTTGCCGTGCCATGCCCAGTCAGCGTTGGAGAGGCCGTTGAGCTCGGGGGGGAGGTCCTCGATGCGCGTGAAGTGGGCGTTGGTATATGTGACCCCCCCGATCGGCACGGGACTCCATTTCGCAATCTCCTCGGCGTTCATGCCGAGGCAGAGGACGTTCGCGCCGCCAAAGATTTGCTGGTGCAAACCGTTCGGGATTTCCGCGCCGGAGGAGGCGATGATGAGGCTGTTCGTCGTGATGAGATGGTCCTCGGCGACTTGCTCAATCAATGCGTGGCTGGCGCAGAGTTGCTGCGCGTTGTCGCCGAGTATTGTACAGGAGCGGGGCATCTTAATTGACAATTGAGAATTGACAAATAACAATTGATTGAGGATGCGTAGGGTCAGCAGGTCGGCGACGGGGTCGGGGACGGTGCGTCCGGAGATGTCGAGCTGGCAGAAGATGATGCGCCTCGTGCCGTCGGTGTATTCGAGGAGGGGGGAGTATTGCAGGTCGAACTCGCCGTCAATGAGCGCGCGCCAGTCGCCGACGGCGGGTTTCTCGATGAGGACGGAGGCGACGCTGTTGCGGTTGCCGCAGCGCCAGACGCGGGTGCTGGTCTGTCCGCACCATTGCCACTGGGGGTCGTGGACTTCGAGGTCGTCGAGGTCGGTCAAATATTCGGGGAGGAGGGTGGAGGCGCCTGTCCAGTCGCGGAGGTGCTCGGCGTCTAGCCCTTTCGTGATGGGGTGCGTGAAGCGCGGGAAGAGGAGGCGCGAGCCGCGCTCGGCGATGCGGAAGCCGAGAAGCTCGGTGAGTTGCTTGGAGGATTGTTCCATGACGAGGCGGTGCACATCCTCCCGCAACCACCAAAGACATTTCGCTGAAACCTCACTGAGGGATTCACGGCCGATGACAAGCACATAGGGAAAAGAGAAAGCGCGCTCAATCCTACTTACGAGATTATACCAGTCTTCCAGTTCCTGATCGGTTTTGAAGAGGGTATAACGGACACCGAGGCGGTCGAAGTGTTTGGACGTGATGCCTTTCGTGTCGTAGAGCAGGACGTGGGGGCGATCGCTGAAGCCAGACAGAGGCAGGTCGGGCAGCACAAGGTCTAGCGGTGAGGGGGGGGAGAAAGGGATGACGCGGAGGGGGAGGGTGTCGGTCTGGCGGATGCCGCCCTGGAAGGCAAAGGTGGCGTTGAGCGTGTAGTCGCCGGGGGCCTTGGGGAGGGTGAAGGTGACGGGGACGCGGGCCTGCCCGCCGATCGGGACGGTGACGCTTCCGGTCAGTTTCTTCAGCGTTTTGTTGGTGGCGGTGAGGGTACAGGTCCAGTTGACGGTCTGGGGGGTGCGGCGGTCGTTGAGGATGACGAGGGTCTTGGCGGCGGCGGCGGAGGGGGGGTAGTGGTGGGTCTTGTCGGTGAAGGTGTCGGCGCCGCCGATGAAGGCGCAGTCGGGCATGTTCCAACGGAGGAGCGAGTTGCCGTAGGCGGTGGGGGTGAAGGCGGAGGGGTCTCCGGTGTCGTTGACGAACTGGCCGTCGGGACAGAGGTTGTCGGGGACGATGCCGGGGGATTTGAGAAAAAGTTTAGAAGTTGAGAAATCTAAAAGTTTAGAAGTTGAGGAATCGAGAAGTTTAGAAGTTGCAACTTCTCCATTTTTCGACTTCTCAATTTCTAAACTTTTTAACTTCTCAACTTCTGTACTTTTTAACTTCTCAATTTCTGTACTTCTAAACTTTTGGACGCGCGTCTCGCAGACGCGCGTCCAAGCGTCACCCTGGTCCCAGGGAAGCATGGCGGAGATGCCCCAGGCGCGGTGTGAGCGCCAGTTGTCGTCCATGAAGTAGCCTTGGACGTTCTGGTAGTTGTTGGTGAGGTGTTTGAGGGGCTGGTTGAGCTCCCACCAGTTGAACTCGTGGCCGCGGGCCCAGAGCTTCTCCTCGTTGTCAAGGGCGGCGTGGGCCTCGGGGGAGGGGCGGTAGGCGGCGTCGCCCCAGAACTGCGCGGCGTATTCGGAGGCCCACAGGCTCTGGAGGGCGGGGCTGCTCCAGATGAACTTGGGGCCGCGGTAGCTGGACCAACTGGAGATGTGGGGGGGGCCCCACTCGACGAAGAAGAGGGGTTTCTGTCCGACGGCTGACCAGCGTTCGAGCCAGTCGCTGCGCTCCTGCCGGGGGGCCCAGTTGAGGTAGATGTTGACGGTGTGCATGGGGCCGAGGTTGCCGGACTGGTGGTGGTAGATGGGGCGGGTGGGGTCGAGGGCGGCGGCGATGTCGGCGGCGATGCGCGACTGGCGTCGGTTGTTCTCCCACCACGCGCCCTGCTTGCCGGACTTGTCGGGCGGCTCGAAGACGCCGTCGATCTTGAGGGGGTTCTGGTCGCCGTAGTAACCGCAGGAGTTGTGGTTCATGGCGTAGAGGATGACGGAGGGGTGGTTGCGGGCGCGGCGGATGAGCCAGCGGGCCTGCTCGCGGTAACGCTCGGCGGTGTCGGGGTTTTCGAGCGCGTAGTTGAAGTCCTTGATGTGCGGGAGTGAGAACGCGAGCAGCATCCCGGTCTCGTCGCACGCCTCCAGCAGACCGTCGAGGTACCCGGTGGAGCCGGCCTCGAAGTCGTAGTTGCCGGCGATGATGAAGTTGAAGCCGTACTGTTTGAGGCGGCGGATGTGCTCGAGCGCGGCGGGCTTGCAGGCTTTGTCGGCGGCGGCGTTCATGGTGGAGTTGTGGAGCGCGCGCAGGTGGATGGGGGTGCCGTTGAGGAGGAAGTCGCGCCCGGTGATGCGGAACTCGCGGAAGCCGAACGTGACGGGGGTGAGGGTGTCGAGGACGTTGCCGGAGCCGTCGAGGAGCGAGAGGGTGACGGTGTGGAGGTTCTGCGGCGTGTGGGTGTCCCACCGCTTGAGGCCTTTGATCACGATGGGGAAGCGCATCGTGCCGTCGGGCCAGGGGGGGAGGTCGCGCGAGTCGAGCGTCCGGCTCTGGCCCCCCCCCGTGATGACGGCGCGGAGGCGGTAGGGGGGGGCGGCGAGGTTCGCGACGTCCGCGACGAATGTGACGACGCTGTTGTCCAGGGCGGTGACGATATGCACGTCGTCGAGGCGCGCGCCGGGGGGGGTGGCGGTGAGGTAGAGGTCCCCCGTGATGCCGCGCAGCTTGACGCTCGCCTTCCTCTCGATGATGCGGTCGGGGGCCATGAACGCCTGGCTGATCGCGCTGAACGGGCGGGCGGTCACGAGCAGGGCGATCTCCTGCTCCTTGCCGGGGGTCAGGGCCTTCGTGAGGTCGAGCTCACCGCCGGGATACCACACCTCCCCCGCCTCCGCGCCGTCCACGAACGCCTTGGCGTGGGTCTGGAGCATGGTGAACTCCAGCACGACGCGCTTGCCCTCGAACGATCGCGGCACGGTGATTTTCCGCTTGTACCACGCCTGATCGAAGACGGCCGCGTCCTCGACGTTCTCCTCCAGCCACGGCGCGAGGCGGAGCGGCTGGGGGGCCCTGTCGCCCTCCCATTTGTGCGGCCAGATGGCGGGGACCTTGCACCAGCCCCAGCAGTCGTCTGGCGCGGGGGGGAGGGCCGCGGCCTCGTTGGTCAGCACGGGGCGGAACCCCCAGAGGCCGTTCATGGAGATTTTCTCGCGCGTCGGGGTCGTCTGCCGCCATGCGTCGCCGAGGCCCCAGATGTCCTGCGGCGCACCGTCGGGGAGGGGGTCGTTGGCGGGGCGCATCGCGCGGACGCGGCTGACCTTCAGGGAGAGCGCCTTGAACTCGACCGTGCCGGAGGCCCCGAGGTTGCACGGGCAGAGGCTGAGCCGCGTCGCGCCCGCAGGGATGGCATAGACGCGCTCGCAAGGCTGCCAGTCCGTCGTGCCGAGGAACGCGAAGACGTCAGGCCACGCGCCGACGCGCTGGCCCGCGCTGTCCATGAAGCACATGGCGATCCGTGCGGTGCTCCACGACTCCGCGCCGATTGTCGCGTCCGTGACCTTCATGTGCGTGGCGAGTTTGAGCTGTCCCCATTCGGGTTTGAGGGGGATGTCGAAATTCACCTGCGCGTTCCCGCCGTCGAGGACGAGCCGCCGGCCGTTCGAGTCGCTGGCGATTCTCGCGCCCCGTCCCTTGGGCCATTCCGCGCACCAGCCGCTCTCGTCCAGCTTGCTGAAGTCACCGTTCGGGATCAGCTCGAGACCGACATCCGCGAACAACGGCAATGACAACGACAGCGCGAATCTGCAAATAACTTTTCTCATATACATTCCCCAGTCCAGTTTGACGTTAAAACCAACAGGATACATCAGGGAGGTAGGATGGTCAAGCACGAGTTCAACCGTTCCGTTCCGCCTCATCCACCCGCCCCGTGCGGACAGGGGGGACCGCCGCGTGCCCCTCTGGAGCAGGAAAAGTTACCCCCCCAGCCGTCGTACTCCCTGGGG
>WRML01000210.1 GCA_009777165.1 Kiritimatiellota bacterium | reverse complement strand
GCCGCTTTCACGTGTGGGGCTTGCCCCACGCGCCAATGCCCGGGCGAACACATGTCCCCCCCCCCTTACAATCGTCCCCGCACGGGAACAAGCGCCCGTGACGAAAAGCGGCGGCAAGCCGCCGCACTCCAGAGGTTGCGCCTTCTCGGTACATACGCAAGGGCTTTCCGCCCTTATGGCTCGCGAGGCTCGTCTACGGAGTTACGATCGACACGCCAAAGGAACGGTTGAGCTTGTAGGTGACGGGCTTCTTGGGGTCGGTGGTGTCAACCCATGTGTCGGGCATCGTATAAAACCCCGCGCCGCTGGGATACAGAGAATTAACATAATAGGGCAGCACCACCCCCTCGTGTTTCACCGAAACCGTCTTCTGTTTCGTTGCGCCTTTCTCATCCGTATAGTCATAGTTGACGTTAAACTTACCTTTGAATATGCCGCTCGACTTGGTTACCGAAAAGGTCGCCTGAGCGGGATTCACGTTTCCTGTCGGTAACGTCATCGTTGACGGGTTGATCCGAACATCTGGGAGCAGATCTGCCCGTGCGCCGACCGTGTCCGCGTACCCCCCCTTTGTGTAGGTAAAAAGCAAGTCCGGTGTAACGATTGTGAACCGTTCGTTCCGTACATAAAAAACGCTCCCCAAGTTCATGTCCGAGCTGTAGACGGATCCCACGCAAGCAAGCGTTGCCTCAAACGCATCCTCTGTTTGAGGAGGTTTTGCCGTCGGGGCTTTCCCCAGATAAACCCAACGGGCAGGTGATTCCGGCAAATATTTCAGGAAATAAGACTGGAGTGTCAAAGGCAGCTCAGTATTCGCCAACAGCAATACGGAGAAACTGCCCCGCCCACTGTACATCGGCACATAAAGGGGGAGGTTGACTTGCGTGTCATTACCCTCCCAAGGGAGGACCAACGGCGTTGTCGAACCACTGATGGATTTGCCGTCTGCCATCTTGCCCGCGAATTTTGCAGACCCATCGGTCTTCAGCGTTATCGCCAAGTATCCGTTACCTTGAGGCGCGTACCCGGCATTCCCCAACGCTGTCATGTCCAGATTGAAAAAACCAACATTGTAAGAAGCCCTTGCGGTATCCATGCAAAAGCAGGTCCAGAACAGAACATCGCTTGCGGCACTCCCTTTGCTACTGAAGGCCTTTTTCTGTGCCAAACCCTCCCACGCCGCGCCATCAAAAACACCACCTGCTATGTCTCCTGACAGTTGGTGCACCAAATGGTTTTGAGACGTGTCGAGCGTCAGCGCCAACACCTCGCCTCCCTTAGAGGGCTTCACCTCCGCCGTGAGTAACACGCCATCCCTCTCTGCCCATGACTTTGCCGAAAAGGACACCTTGCCTTTTTCCGTCACCACTTTCGCGGACAATTTCCCTGCTGCCGAAACCGTCACGGTGAACGTACCAACAACGAATTTATTCGTGATTGTTTCGCCTGGGTCACTTGCTGGGTACAGATGTTGCTCTGAAAAATACCCGGTGAACGTGCCTTGTGCGGAAAGCGGCAGCGGAAGGATTTCAACCGTGAAGTCAACAGGAGCAGACTTGCCCTTCGGGTTCGTGGCCGTCAGCGTGACCATCGCCACTCCCGCCTTTTTCGGCACACCCGCGATTACGCCATTCTTGAGCGACAGCCCTCCCGGGAGCTTCGTCGCCGTGAGCGTCACGGCGGAGAGGGAATCGTAACCGACAGGCAAGCTGAACGCCACCCCAACCATCCCCGTGACCACGCCGTCAATGGCGGTCACCACGGGCACGGGCAGATCCACAATCGGGAGGAACGTCGCCGTATACACCGCGACACCGGCCTCGTTTGTGTTGGCGGCAGCTTCCGCCGGCGACACCACCCGCTTGGCGGCCTTGCCGCCATCGTGCCACGCGGTGAACACCCACCCCTTTGCCGGGGATGCCGTCAGCGTCACGCTCTTGCCTGGCTTCATGACCGCCGATCCGGTCACCTTCCCACCGTTTTCAGGGTCGGCAACACCTTGCACAGTAATGTCCTGCGCAAACACCGACACCGACAACCCGAACACACACGCCATACCCATGGCTACCATTTTACGCATCATCATGTTCCCCCTTTACCACAACAGGCACAACCGATTACATAACAGACACGAGCTGTTTCCGCCCTTTGTACCGATTGTGAAAAACAGTGTGCCTCTTGTGGTTCTCACTTCTCCGTTTGGAACGTTTTGTTACACCTTGAACGGGGCGCGGTAATCGCGCGTCAGCCATTTCGGGTCGCCGTCGCCACCGAGCTTCAGCGCCTTCGGATCCCACACGATCTTGGTCTTGTTGTAGTACGCCTGATTGAGCAGGTTACAGGCGATGGCAGACCGCCCGCCCGTCTCCGCGTTCGTGCAGGGCTGCTCGCGCGAGCGCATACACGCCAGGAAATCGTTCAGGTGGTTCCCGCTCTTGTACAACTTAATCTTCGCGTCGGCGAGGTACTCCTTCTCCGCCTTCAGCACCTGGGCATGGCAGGAGGTCCCCTTCGACTCCTCATCGTTATTGTCCACATACCACGCGACCTTCTCGTCGCCGCGCGTGAACGTGAACCGCCCGCGGTTGACGCGCACCACGCCGTCCTCGCCGTGGAACTCACACCCGAAGCCGCCCTTGTGATAAACCGTGATACCGTTCGAGTAGGTCAGCGCCGCCTCATGCTTGTTCTCCTCCGGCACGATCTCGACGGGCCCGCTCTTGTCCATGCCCAGCCCCCAGTGCGCGATGTCGAGGTGATGTGCGCCCCAGTCCGTCACGCCGCCGCCGCCGAACTCGCGGTAGCCGCGCCAATTCGGGAAACCCGAATGGATGCCGCGCGGACAGACCTCTGCGCTGTACGGCGCCACCTGCGCCGGCCCCAGCCACATATTCCAGTCCAGCCCCGGCTCCATCTCCTCCGCCTCCTTCTTGTCGTACGGACGCGCCGGCCCGCCGAACGAGGCGATGGCATGTTTGATCTTGCCGATCGCGCCGTTCTGCACCAGCTCGCACGCCACGCGGAACTCGATGCTCGAACGCTGCATCGAGCCCGTCTGGACGATGCACTTCGTCCGCTCCGACGCCTTGATGACCTCGATCGCCTCGTTGACGTTGTGCGTCAGCGGTTTCTCGCAATAGACATCCTTACCCGCGTTCAACGCCGCGAGCATGACGATCGCATGCCAGTGGTCAGGCGTCGCGATGACAACCGCATTGATGTCCTTGCGCGCGATGATTTCGCGGAAGTCATTGTAACCCTTGACATCTGCCGTGCCTTTCGACTTATTCTTCTCGTAATACTCGTTCGCGATGCGCTGCGCGTCATTACGGCGCGTCGTGTCCACGTCGCAGACTGCGGCGATCTGCACGCCGTCCTGATGCATGAACCCGTTCATCAGGCCGCGCAGCTGCGTGCCCATCCCGACGCACCCCATCACGATGCGGTCATTCGGGCCGACATCCGCCGCCCAGATGTGCGACGGCAGAATAAATGGCGCGCTCACCATGGCTGCGCCCTTCAAAAACATTCGACGACTCGTCTTCACTACGTTTCATCCTCCTTTATAGGGATTTAAGATGACGGTGATTATACCCCAAGCCGTCCGACTTGTCACCTCAAATAATCGTGACATCCTTTTTGTTTTTTGCTTTTCCTGAAGACGGCAAACATGATATGATTTATGCAACCTTTGGAGAAATTGTATGAAGCAGAAAGTTGTTTTGATTGTCTCTGTCGTGGTTGGGCTTTTAGCGGCGTTCCTCACGCGCTCGTACCTGAATGCGAAGGATCGAGAGGTTCAACAGATGAAAGCGGACATCGCAAAGCGGAGTGAGCGCATCCCTGTGATTGTCGTCAACAAGGATTTGCCCTCGGGAACCGTCTTGTCGTCCAGCGACCTGGGGGTGAGCGACGAGCCCAGGACTCAAGTGCAGGGAAGGGCCATTGAAGAGAAGGGTGCCTCAATGCTGTTCGGGCGGAAACTCGCGCAGGCACTGAAGGCGGGCTCCGTGGTGTTCTGGGCGGACATCGAGGGGGGGGGGCCCGACGCGAGGGGCCTCTCGGGCGACATCAAGCGCCAGATGCGGGGCGTCTCCGTGGACGTGAGCGGCGCGGCGTCCGTGAGCGGCATGGTCCAGCCGAACGACCATGTTGACGTGCTGGGGACGTTCACGTTCCCCTCAAAGGCCGCCCCGGGCGAGATGGAACTCGTCACCCTGACCATGATCCAAGACGTGCTGGTGCTGGCGACCGGGAAGGAGACGGCCAAGTCGCGCCTGTTCGCCAGCAGCTTCGCGGGGTCCGCGTACAGCACCGTCACGCTGGAGGTCACGCCGCGCGAGGCGGAAATGCTGGAGTTCACCAAGCACATCAAGGGGCGCGTCTCCCTCGCCTTGCGGAACCCCGAAGACATCTACACCGAGACCACGCTGCCGCGCGTGAACTTCGAAAAGATCGAGGCCGAAATCGAGGCCCTGAACAAATACCGCCAAGAGACCATCCACCGCAAACGCATGGTTAACTGATTATGTTCTCTCTCGACATTGTGAACCCCGGCCAGGCCTCTCGGCGCTTCGAATTGCCGGACGGCAAGTACGTCATCGGGCGCGGTGACACATGCCAGATCCGCCTGCGCCACCCGGAGATCAGCGAGGTCCACGCCACGCTCACCCTCCAGGGGGGAGGGGCGACGATCCAGGACATGAACTCCAGCAACGGCATCACCATCAACGGGGCCCCCGTGCCGCCCAAGGAGAAGGTCCCCGTGCGCTCGGACAGCGTCATCGCTATCGGTCCCTGCCTCCTGCGCGTGAGCCAGGCAGAGAAGGAGGCCCCCCAGACTGGAGGGCGGACGTCCCCGTCCGCCGCGGCGCACGAGGACGTGCGCCCTCCATCACCAACGCCTC
>WRML01000209.1 GCA_009777165.1 Kiritimatiellota bacterium | reverse complement strand
AGTGTACCGCGACAACATCCCGTTAGGGATGTTTCTTTCGGTAGAAGAGAACGCAAAAAAAATCATGGCATCCCATCGGGATGCCTCTTTTAGGCGCATCCCGATGGGATGCGAACATAGGGGGAGGCGTTTTTCTACCGAGAGACACATCCTTAACGGGATGTCAGAATGGAACACTTTTAAAGTTAATTCACTATAAAAGGACGCAAGAGCAGGACTGTCGTTCGTGGTTTCTGAAAAACCACCCTCCCAGAGGGTGGTTTTTATAAAAACCTTTGTGACCTTTGTGCCTTTGTGTGAGAAAAAAGGACGTTTTAAAAGTGATTTCGCTCTACTTTTGACCTCTGATTTCTCACCTCTGGCGTCTCCCCCTATTTCGCCAGATACACCGGGATCGGGAACTTTCGCTTATTGACCGTTGCGGTGCCGGTGCCGAGTCCGGTGAGGCCGCCGTCCAGCGGCACCATCACGCCCGAGTACGGCACGCTCACCGTCTTGTGCTGGAGGGCCCCCCTCGCGTCGGTACCGTCGTAGTACAGCGAGAACTTGCCCTTGAACACCCCCGTCTTCGCCGTGTACGAAAGCGTCGCGCAGGAGGGGTTTAGGCCGCTGTAGTCATACGCCGCCTCGCCCTTAGGACGCTTCGGCGCCGCCCCCTTCGCCAGCGAGAGCTTCCCGTTCGCGCCGTAGACCACCTCCAGCCCCCACGGGAACGCCGCATCCACCCACACCCCCGTCAGGTCGGCAACGGGCACCGGCAGGTCTTCCGGCACACCCGCGCCGAACACCAGCCCCCCCGACACGGGCGGCGCGAGCTTGCCGTCGCCGAACCTCCCCCCCATGACATCCAGCTCGCGCGCGAACTCCTCGCCCGGCTTCTTCGGGTCGGTGTCGCGCACCCAGTCCACGCGCCACCCGTAATCCGTGTCCACGAGGATCATTTTGTCAAGCGGGTCGAGCCAGAGCAGGGCGCCGACGAAGCCCTTCTTCGAGTAGAGCGGCCTGTGGAGGGCGATGGCGTACCAGCCGTCCCCGTTCAGCCCCTCCAGCAGTTTCGCGCTGCCCGAGACCTTCGTGCCGTCGCCCAGGCTTCCGGCGATCTTCACCGCGCCGTTCTTCCCCGCCGACAGCGCGAGGTAGCCCATGGAGGACGGGTGTCCTGGCGAGCCGTCGCCGTCCGGCAGCGCCACATTGTACAGCCCCAGCACCGGGTCCTGCCGCGCCTGCGCCGCCACCTTCGTGGTCTTGTCCGCGAAGGCGTTGCGCGCGCCGTCCACATGGAATGTCCCGCCGGACTTGACGCCCGAGAGCGTGCCGAAGAATCGATCCTCCGCCACGGTCACGTCCAGAGCGTCGGTCTTGTTCGTGACGGCGAAGCGGTCCGCCGCGCCCGTGAGCTTACCCGAAAAGCTCACCGACGCGCCCTGAAGGACAGCTTTGGCGGAGAACGTCCAGTTGGTCGTCGCGATACCTGTCTTCTTGTCGAGTTTCACCTTCGCCGTCGCCTTCAGCGTCACCGTCCCGCGCACCGTGTTGTCGTCGTCGTAGGCGAAGCCCTCGAACGCGGTGGTGATGAGCGCGGGCGCGTCATCCGTCTCGTCCGTGCCGGAGAGGTAGGGGTCGTGGAACAGGATGGGGTCCCCGTCCGGGGTGATCGTGCCGCCGTCGGGGAAGGTGACGGGATCTCCGCCGTCGGGCGTGACCGTGCCGCCCTCGGGGACCGTGATGGTGCCGTCGCCGTGCACCACGGGGGGTACGCCGTTCGTGCCGCCGACGACGACCGTCCCGTTCGTCAGCACGAGCGTGCCGTCCGGGAGCGAGACGATGCCGTCCGCATTGGTCACGCTGCCCCACACGGTGTAGAGCGTCACGGTCTCCCCCGTGACCGCCGTGAGGTTGCTGACCACCTGCCCGTCGGCGTAGGCCACGTCGCCGCCGCTCCCGTCGTCCGCCCAGCCGAGGAACGGGTAATCGGCCGGCATGTCCTCGAACGACACACAGGCGTTGGTGAACGCGTTCGGCGCGAGGCTCTGCTCGGCGCCGTAGATGAACGGCTGGTTCTTCATCACGCCCGAGCCGTTGACGCCCGTGTTCTCAAAGGCGACCTCGTAGGTGATCAGAACCGGGGAGAACTCATACGCCCCCATGTCCACCATGCCGTTGTGGATGCGCGGGCTGCCGTCGAGGTCATCGTCCCAGTAAACGTAATCGTTGCTCCCCGCGTCAATGCACGGCGAGTCCTCCAGCAGACGATAGTCCCCGTTCGCCGCATCTACGAAAAGCGGGTCTGCCTCGATGTTCCCCATTCCGGTCGGCAGGGGTGTGGTGCAGGAATACAAAAAGCTGCAGTTAAAACAGTTGTTCGTCGTGGTGCCCCAGTCGAGGTTTCCCCAGGCGATGCAGTTGTTCAGCGAACTGAATTCGGCCCCCCCGCCATTACCTGCCCTGTTCCCGGACAACGTGCAGTTGAACAGCGTGCAATTGCTCACCCCGCCCCCTCCGCCTGTTGCCGTATTCCCCGACACCTCGCAGTTGATTAATGTCGTGAAATAGGCCCCGCCGCCCACCGTGCCAGCCTGATTTCCGGACAGCACGCAACGGTTCGCTGTGCCGCCAAACATTCCGCCGCCGAAACCGGGGACGTCCACGCCGGTCCTGTTCCCCGACAGCACGCAGTTGATCAGCACACTGCAATACGTCCCGCCCCCATTCCATTTTGCGGTGTTCCCTGAGATTATGCAGTTGTGCAGCGCGCCAGCATGTGCGCCGCCACCGGAGACCTCCGCCCATCCGTTCGTCAGCGTGAACCCGATCAGGACGGTGTCGGCATAATCTTCAGGCCCCAGCATCGCGCAGCGGTTTGTGCCGCCGCCGTCAATGATGGTCATGTCTGCGCCCTCGACACTCTGGATGGTGATGGCCTTGTTGTCGGTCGTGATGGGGGCATAGACACCGTTGGTGACGACGACCGTGCCGCCCACCGCGACGGCATCAACCGCCGCCTGAATGGTCTTTTTGGCGGTCGCCCAACTTGTGCCGTCGCCGCTGTCATCGGGACGGCCTGCGTCCACATAATACGTCGTGGCATTCTGCCACTGCGTGTACAGCGAGTGGTCAGGATACCGCGCCCCTGTCTCGGGGGCATACGCATAACCGAGTTCCGTATAGTCGGGGGACTGGTAAACCGTGCCCCCTGAAAACGTGAAGTAATACTCCAGCGCCATGTCCGGGACAAAGGCGAGCGTCGCGCACCATCTTTCTCCGTCACCAGCCGTCCCGCTGGCCGGCTCATAGTCCATCGCAACCGTGTTCCAGCTTTGTGTCTCGACAGGGGAAACCCACCGGTACCACAACCCTATCTCCCGCGATGCGTAATCCGTCGGCGCCAAGCTGCCGGGGGCATTGCTGATTTCGCATTCGACAACCGTCCCACCTGAATCCACGACAGCGTTGATGTCAGAAAACACAATGTCAGGCACCGATGGCGAGACGCGGATATTGTCAACACAGATGTAAAAATGATCTGCTGCTGAGCCAGTCGTCGACGAACGCCGGATACGGAGTGCCACAGGCTGGCGGATGTCCAGTTGCTCCATCACCCGCACAAAGTCAGATATTGTCGTTGCATTCAACGTCGTCGAAAACACCCACTGCCACTCCACATCCGCCCCTGTCATGTCGCCCGAAAGCGCCGCCCCGCCGACCCTGTTGGTCGCGATCTCGATAGCCAGCACCACGGGCACTACATCTGCGTAGACGTCGATGGCGTAAGGGTTCGAGTAGGCTTCGGCGGGGGGGGTCGTCTGCACGGCGACGACGCGGTAGAACGCGCGTTGGCCGATGAGGGGGGCCCCGTCGATGAAGGGGGGGGTGGAGGTGTCGCCGAGGGGGGTCCAGGTCACGCCGTCGGTGCTGCGCTCGATGCGGTAGAAGTCCTGCTGGGTGCCTGGCTCCCAGTCCACGAGGACTACCCCCCCGGGCTGGATGGAGAGGGTCACGGAGGGGGGGGCCTTGAAGATGCTGTTGGCGACGTCGGGGTCCCACCCGTAAAGCTCAAGCTCGTTGATGTTGCCGTAGAACTCGCCCGCATCCGGCCGCTGGAGGAAGATGTAGCGGAACGGCGCCTGGGTCTCCGTCTGGACGGTGGTGAGCCGGCTGGCATTCGCATCCGGAAACGTCGCGAGGCGTGTGAAGCTGTTGGTGTAGTCGGGGTCGTTGGAGCCGCGCAACTCGGCCTCCGCTGGTATCGAATTGATCGCCTCAAAGTAGAGCGTCCCGATGCCGTTTGAGAACACGGGGGAGTAGATGGCGGCGCTCAGCGTGTTCATCAGGTGGGCGGAATAGTTCGTGGTCAGCACGGACGGGATATAGTTCGTCGTCATCTGTGGCGGCACATAAAAAGGTTGCGCACCTACATTCCGCTGTCCCATCCTGCAATTTTGCAAGACCCATCCCGTGCGGTGGCAGTGGTTTGAGCCAGCCAACAAACCGAATACCACTATGGGCACCCCGGTAGGCATCGGCCCCTCATGCACCCATGTCGGGACCGGTAGATTGTTCGTCAGATAATAATCGTCGAACAGCAGGAGGCGCCCCTCCTCCAACGCACTCGTCATGTCAGCCGCAAACGCACCCGCCTGGGCGGACACCGTCATCAAAA
Source organism: Kiritimatiellota bacterium (assembly GCA_009777165.1). Lineage (GTDB taxonomy): Bacteria > Verrucomicrobiota > Kiritimatiellia > RFP12 > UBA1067 > WRJS01. Next base: position 263 of record WRML01000209.1, on the reverse strand, counting down.
CAACAGCAATCTTTCTCAACCGTTTCATCATTCCCTCCTCAGCTAGTGTGGAATAGCATATCCCGTTCTCTTCTGCGGCGCAAGCCGAAAATCGGGTATGGGCGACTTTCGCGACTTTTTGTGTCCGAATCGCATCCGTGGTTCTTGCGGCTTATAGTGAAATCACTTTAAAAGCGTACCGCGACAACATCCCGTTAGGGATGTTTCTTTCGGTAGAAGAGACCGCAAAAAAAAATCGTGGCATCCCATCGGGATGCCTCTTT
>WRML01000208.1 GCA_009777165.1 Kiritimatiellota bacterium | reverse complement strand
GCCCCCCCCCCGGCCCCGCGGCGCCCCCGCCCGCAGGGGGGGGGGGGGGTCGGGGTGCTCCGGGGAACCGTTACAGCTCACCTCCGCCAAGGAGGTCTCGGACATTGACCCCGTCTGGCTGCCCGACGGCGACATCCTGTTCTCCAGCTCGCGCGAGCCGAAATACTGCATGTGCAACCGCCATATCATGTGCAACCTCTACCGCATGAAAGACGACGGCGCGAACATCCACCAGATCGGCAAGTCCACCCTCTTCGAGGGCCACGCCTCCGTCATGCCCGACGGCCGCATCCTCTACGACCGCTGGGAGTACGTTGACCGCAACTTCGGCGACGCGCAGGGCCTCTGGGTCTGCAACCCCGACGGCACCGGTCACGCCCTCTACTGGGGCAATAACACCACCAGCCCCGGCGCCGTGATTGACGCGCGTACCCTCTCGCAGTCCCACCTCTGCATCGCCGTGCTAGGCTCCTGCCACGACCGCCCCTGGGGGGCCCTCGGGCTCATCGACCGCTCCAAGGGCATTGACGGCCGCGACCCCGTCCTGCGCACCTGGCCCCCTGACTTCCGCGACCGCATCGCCACCGCCGGGCAGAACTTCGACTCCACCACCGGCCTGCGCACCAAGTACGAGGACCCTTACCCACTCGACGACGCGCACTTCCTCTGCGCCCGTCAGACTGGGAACGGTGAAGAGACCGGCATCTACTACCTCGACCTCCACGGCAACGAGATCCTCATCCACGCCGAGGCCCCCGGGTGCTACGACCCCATGCCGCTGCGCCCCCGCCTCCGCCCCCCCGTCGTCCCCACGCGCCGCACCTTCGACGGCGTCCACGCCCCCGGCCGCTTCTACATCCAGAACGCCCACATCGGCACCCACATGAAGGACGTCCAGCCCGGCGCCATCAAATACATCCGCGTCATCGAGTCCCCCGAGAAACGCACCTGGTCCCAAGGCGGCTGGGGGGGGCAGGGCGAACAGGCCGCCGCCATGAACTGGCTCAACTTCGAGAACAAGCGCATCCTCGGCACCGTCCCCGTCGAAGACGACGGCAGCGCCTACTTCACCGTCCCCGCCAACACCTTCATTTTCTTCCAGGCCCTCGACAAGAACAAGATGCTCATCCAGTCCATGCGCTCCGGCACCTACGTCCAGCCCGGCGAGACCTACGGCTGCGTCGGCTGCCACGCTGATCAGTCGAGAAGCGCAGAAACCCAAAAATCGAAAAATGGAGAAACCGACAACTCCTCAACTTCTCAACTCCTCAACTCCTCAACTTCCCGCCCCAAGGCCCTCACCCGCGACCCCGATACCCTCGACGGCTGGCACGGCCCCCCCCGCCTCTTCAGCTTCCAGGCCGAGATACAGCCCATCCTCGACAAGCACTGCGTCAGTTGCCACGACTACGGCAAAAAGGCCGGCGCCAAGCTCAACCTCGCCGGGGACCGCGACATCTACTTCTCCACCTCCTACGTTGACCTCTGGGCCCTCAACTTCATCAGTTGCGTCGGCGCCGGCCCCGCCGAAATCCAGCAGGCCTACAGTTGGGGCAGCGGCAAATCCAAGTTCATCGAGAAATCCCTCTCCGGCCACGGCCGCGTCACCATGCCCGCCGAAGAGCTGAACAAGCTCATCACCTGGGTGGACATCAACGCCCCCTACTACCCCCGCTACGAATGCGCCTACCCCGCCAACCCCGGCGGCCGCTCCCCCCTGACCTCCGCCGAGCTCAAACAGCTCAACGAGCTCACTGGTATCCGCATCGCCGACAGCCACGGCGCCCGCCAACGCTCGCAGGTCAGCTTCACCCGCCCCGAGAAGAGCCGCATCCTCGAAAAGCTCGACCCCGAATCTGAGCCTTACCAAAAGGCAATCGCCCTCATCCGCGAAGGCGCCAAACGCCTCGCCGAGTGCCCCGACGCCGACAGCCCCGGCTTCGTCCCCTCCCCCCCCGACGCCGCCCGCGAGCGCCGCCACCAAGAACGTACCGCCCGCGAGGAACAAATCTACGACGCCATCCGCACCGGACAGAAAATCTATGACGCGCCGTGACAATTCTCACACCACGGGACAAAGGCCACCCAGCGTTGAACCTCGGATCACGCGACTGCACACGAATACCCAACGTGATTCTCGCAGACTCGATGATGTTTTTTCCGATGGACATCTCTCCGAGAACCGACTATACTATCTTTTTTAAATCGGGAGTGTTTGGTTATGTCGCAAATCCGTATTATGCCGTGTTTGGATATGCAGAATGGACGTGTTGTGAAAGGTGTGCGCTTCGTCGACATTCAAGACGCGGGAGACCCCGTCGAATGTTGCAGGGCGTATTGCGCGGCTGGCGCAGATGAGCTGGCCATGCTCGACATCACCGCAACGGTCGAGAATCGCAGGACGTTACTGGAGGTCGTCAGGGCGGTTGCGGCGGAAGTCACGGTTCCTTTTACAGTCGGGGGGGGAATCCGCGATGTCGCCTCGGCGGAGGCTGTCCTCAACGCGGGCGCGCACAAGGTCTCCACCAGCAGCGCCGCGTTCCGCGTCCCTGGGGTTATCAAGGAGATGGTTGAGACGTTCGGCGCGGACCGCGTCACGGTCGCGATTGACGCGGCGCAGAACCCGGCCCTTCCCTCGGGATACGAAGTCTTCATTGACGGCGGGCGCACCGCTACCGGCGCGGATGCCGTGGAGTGGGCCAAGCGGGTTGACGGCTTTGGCGTGAGCGTCATCCTCCCCACGAGTAAAAGCACCGACGGTGTGCAGACCGGCTATGACCTCCCGCTGATCCGGAAGATCAGGCAAGCGGTATCGGCGGAAGTCGTTGCCTCCGGTGGAGCGGGGACGATGGAGCATTTCCTGCAGGCCGTCCATGCGGGCGCGACAATCCTCCTTGCGGCGTCTGTCTTTCACTTCGGTATCATCCGCATTCCTGATCTCAAGGAATTTCTCAAACAGAAAGGTACAAACTGATGAAGACGACACTGATCCTCACCGCGACCGCCCTGATGGCCTGCGCGGCAACCGCACAAGACGACCTCGCCCCCATCACGCTCAAAGCGCCTGACCTCAACAGACAGGCGGCGAGCCTGATGCAAACCTTCAGCAAACGCGCGTCCTGTACCAACTACAGTGACCGTGCGCTGGCCATCCAAGACCTGTCCGATTTACTGTGGACGGCCAACGGGTTCAACCGTCCCGAGAACAAACACCGCACCGCAGGGTCTGGGATGAACGCGCAGGACATTGACATCTACGTGTTTCTTCCCGAAGGCGCGTATCTGTACGATGCCGAGGGAAGTGTGCTCAAGCCCGTTGCCAAAGGCGATTTCCGCTCTCAGGTCGTGACCCAGCAACCCGCGCAAGGGGTGCCGCAACCACCTGTGATGCTGATTCTGGTCTCCGAAACCGCCCGTTTCACGAGAATCCAGGACGATGCCGGCAAACTCAAGTTTGCCGCTTTCGACGCGGGCCTCGTGTCGCAGAACATCTCCATTTTCTGTGCCGGGACGGGCCTGCAGACCCGCTGCCGCGCCGCCGTCAACGTGCCCAAGCTGAAAGAAATTCTCAAGTTGACCGACACGCAGGTGCCGTTGCTTGACCACCCTGTGGGGTATGCGAAATAGAAAGCCTGATTGACGGCATTTGGCAGCAATTGAGAGCGGAAAGCCCTGTAAGCGGCGGCGCAGGGAACCAAGGGACAAAAGGGTGTTGCTGCCCCCCCCTGTGTCCCCTCTGTCCTCTGTGTCGCCTAGGTTTCCTCGCTCAACCAGAGGGTTGAAAGCCCTTGCGCCTGTGTCGAGAAGACGTAACCTCTGGAGTGCGGCGGCTTGCCGCCGCTTTTCGTCGCGGGAGCTCGCCCCCGCGCGGGGACGGTTATAGGGGGGGCGCGTGTAGGTGCCCGAGTATTGGTGCGTGGGGCAAGCCTCACGCATGAAAGCGGTGGCGAGCCGCCGCACTCCAGAGGACCGCATAGGGACGCAAAAAATCCTTGTCATTGGCACTTTTGAGAGCTTCGCCTTATTTCGGCTACATATTTACTTAAAATGCTCTAATATGCAACAGGCTTTCAACCTTAACGATATACGTCCCTTCTGGGGAATTCCTGTCCGCGTATTGATTGGTTTGCGGGCAGGAAAGTCCGCACTCCGTTGAATGACCCACAAATAAAATCCCCTGCGCCTCGTTTGAGGAATAGTTTTACAGCGGATTTGTGATTGTCACCTGTCTATTCGGGGTTTTGACATAGTAGTTATACAACTGCAGAAACCGTTGGAACTCCCCATGCGGGTAATAGTTGTTTTTCTGGCGTTTGACAAAGTCGGCGACAAACGGGTCTGTTTTGGTGAACAGCAAGCAGAGACCGGAGTTGAAGCTGATGTCGCGGTAAGTGATGACCCGCGTGTAAATGTAGAAGTCATCCAAACGTTTGCTGCCGCTCAGACTCATCTCCGCCAGTGTGTGCTCCCTGCCGGAGAAGACCTCGCGCAAAAACACATAACCCTCATCCGGGCTAGCGCCAGTGAACTCAAAGAATCCGGCCTGAGACGCCAACATGCTTTTCAGCATCTCGACTTTTTCGGGCTTGCGGTATTTACGGGTTTGAAGGAACTCCTCCGTGATGCAACTTGCGTTTTCGGCCGCCTTATAAATTAAACATTCCATCATGCCATTCAATCCCTCACGGGTAGTATTGTCGAACGAGCTTTCATAGATGTCAATCTCGCATGGTTTCGTGTCACCGTCTTTTTCTGTGCCCAGGGCGAGGCTGTCGTCAGCATCGAACTTTTGCTCAAATTTCCCGTCGAAATAGTAATCCGCCATGGCGTTAGAAATCTCGCCGTGCAGTCTGCTCGCCTTGATGTATGCCTTGACGTGCGGTTTCCGTTTCAAGGACGTAAGCCGCAGCCGATGCATAAATCGCGCCAGCA
>WRML01000207.1 GCA_009777165.1 Kiritimatiellota bacterium | reverse complement strand
GGGGAGGACGGGGGGGGGCACACGGTCCTCTTCGGCGAACACCCCCCCCCCCCCCCTTACGAGACCAACCGCCTCTGGTCCCTCTCCATAGAACTCGGCAGGGAGGAGGTCGTCCTCTCCGTCAGCAACGACCCCTCCGGGACGTTTACGGTTTACACGAACGCCTCGCTCGAGCTCTGGACCCCCCTCCCGGGTGGCGGCAGCACCAATGTCTTCGTCACCCCCTTCCTCGCCCAAGAGGACATCCAGACCCCCCCCCTGCCCAGAGAGGGCGACCGCGGCGAGGACCTCACCTACCTGTGGGACATGATGGACGAGCTGTTCGTCCTGCTCGAGGAACCGCAGGACCGCGCCTCCCTCTACGCCCTGCTCATGCTCCGCGCCGGCGACGACGGCTGGGAGGACATCCTGAATAACGTCTTCCTCCCCTTTTTCAACAACAACCTCAGCAGCGTCAACCGCACCCTGCGCTCCCACCAGATGCCCGCGCGCTTCGGCGGCAAGGTGGGCGAAAACTACATCGCCCTTGAGGACTCCGCGTCAGGGTTCGACCCCGACACCGTGGACGCCGCCGACTGCCGGGCCTCCACCGAAACCTACGGCATCTATTACACCGTTTACCCCAGGAACTTCGTGTGCTTCCCTGAGATCGAGTCCGTGCCGATCCTCGATGCCACAGGGCAAGAGACGGGCGAAGAGAACGTCGTCACCAACTACTTCCGGCTCGGTTCAAAAGCAGAGTACCACCTGTGGGTCAACCCTGCCGTCGCGCTCGAGGGCGAGTACCTCCATGCGGGCGACGACAAGGTCGGGCACGTCTACCTCGACAACGGCGAGGAGAGGGGGTGCATCGTTGACGAGGCGTTGCTCACCAACCGCCCGGACCAGGAGTACCCACCCATCGAGTGGAGCAATGTCGGCGTCAGCTACATCCCCGACCCCCGCCGCAACGCTTGGGCGGAGCGCTGGCTCTTCGAGTACGGGGGGGGCAGTGTGGGACAGACACCCGGGGAGGAGGGAGGGCTTATCCCGCCGCGCGAGTTCATGCACTACGATGTGCCGGAACGGGTTGCCGCCGACCTGGAGGCGTACAGCTGGGCCACCAAGGAACTCCCCTTCATCCAGTGGGGGGCCCCCCTCCACTCCATCGGCGACCTCGGCGACACCTACATCCCCTACCGGCCAGATTACCACATGGTGATCGACGACGCCACAGGCACCGCCACACGAATGTCAGACCTGAGATACGACACCGTTACCTTCTCCACCCGCTCCGGCGGCGCCCTGCTCGACATGTTCACCCTCGCCCCGACCAACGGCCCCCGCACCCGCTACGGCCTCGTGCAGCCCAACACCGAACTCGATCCCGTCATCAAAACGCTCTTCTCCGACGTCACCATCGGATGGACCAACACCTTGGATACGACAACCCAACTGCCGCTCAAAGAAGCCGCCGACATGGACGCGCTGACGGAGCTGTACGCCGGCTCCGTCATCACCGCGCCCTTCGGTATGGGCTGGCGCACGTTCGCCGATATGATGCCCTCGTTGCTCGCCACCAACCGGGTGCTGAACGACGACTTCACAGCGGAACGAACGGCGCTGGACGAGACACGGCGCGCCCTTGAAGACGAACTCAGGCAGGGCCGCCATCAGATGCACGACTATCTGGAGGATGCCATGCGCGGACTGATCGACAAGGTCTCCTTCCGCCAGAACATCTACATGGTGGTGGTCGCCGCGCAGACGCTCTCGCGCTCCTCCACCCTCGCCCGTCCCGTCGTGCTCGCCGACCAGCGCGCCCTCGTCACCGTCATCCGTGACGCCTGGTCCGGCCGCTGGGTCATCCACGACTGGAAATGGCTGACAGAGTAGGTTTGCCCCGCAACGTCGCGCGTACAAAAAAAAGCGGGCACAAAAAAAACTGAAAAAAGGATAGTCAAACGCCGTCAAATTGCGTATGCTATATTCTTCATTCTGGAAAAGGAGACAATCAGATGGCACGCATTTCAAGACGTTCGTTTCTCTCGCATTCGGCGGCGGCTTCGGCGCTGACCGCGTTCCCGTTCATCCGCGCGTCGGGTCAGGGCAGCGCGAATGAAAAAGTCAACCTCGCCTGTTGCGGTATCGGCAATCAGGGCGCGGGCGACATTGACCAGCTCACCAAGTCCGGCCTGTGCAACATCGTCGCGCTGTGCGACACGGAGATGGGCAGTGGGCGCACACGGAAAAAGATGGAGCAGTTCCCGGATGCGCCGCGGTTCACCGACTTCCGCAAGATGTTCGACAAGATGGACAAGCAGATTGACGCGGTCCTCGTCGCGACGCCCGACCATTCGCACTTCGTCATCGCGATGGAGGCGATGCGGCGCGGCAAGGGCGTGTACGTCGAGAAGCCGCTGGCGCACTCGTTCCATCAGATCGACCTGCTGATGGCGGCGGCGGAGAAGTACAAGGTCGCCACGCAGATGGGCAACCAGGGGCACTCCGAGGGCAACTATTTCCAGTTCAAGGCGTTCGCCGAGGCGGGCGTGATGAAGGGCGTCACCAAGTTCGTCGGGCACATGAACTCGGGCCGCCGCTGGCACAAGTGGGGCGGGGACGTGGAGAAGATCAAGGCCGCCATCGCTGCTCCCGCGAAGACCGAGGTGGACTGGGACGCGTGGTTCACGCACGTTGCGGGCCGTGAGCCGACCGAGCAGTATCTCAATGGTGACTGGCGCTGCTTCTTCGAGTTCGGCAACGGTGCGTTGGGCGACTGGGGTGCGCACATCCTCGACACGGGGCACGAGTTCCTCCAGTGGGGCCTGCCGGCTTCCGTCGAGCCCATCAAGATGGAGGGCTGGAACCCGATGACGTTCCCGATGCAGTGCACGCTGCTCTTCAAGGTCCCGGCGCGCGGCGAGGGCCTGCCCGCCTGTGACGTCTATTGGTACGAGGGGCAGAAGAACTTCCCCGAACTGCCCCCGGGCTTCGACGGCTCTGTGGTCGTGACGGATGCGCCGGCTTCGGGCGGCACGTCCGACTTCGGCAAAGAACTGCCCCCCGGCAAGGAAATCTACGGCGACGGCTTTGTCTTCAAGGGCGGGTCGCACGGCTCGACGCTCGCGGCGATCGGCGCGAACGCGGCGGACGTGAAGGCGAAACTGCCGCAGCCCCCGAAGAGCCCGTCGAGCCACTACAAGAACTTCCTGCTGGGCGTGAAGGGGGAAGAGGAGTGCCGCTCGCGCTTCGCCGTCTCCGGGCCGCTCTGCCAGTTCATGGCGCTCGGCGTCATCGCGACGCAGGTCAACGCCAAGGTCGAGTTCGACCTCAAGACCCGCCGTATCACCAACCACGCCGTTGCCGACAAGATGCTTGCGATCGGCGAGCCCCCGCGCAAGGGCTGGGAGGATTACTTCAAGGTCTAACGCGACACAGGCGACGGATTCATGTGGTCATCGAATGGCGCGAATAAAACGAATCAGAAAAACATTCGCGGACATTCGTGTCATTCGATGACAAAATGAAACGGAAAAAACCGTTGTGTCCTTTGTGCCTTTGTGTGAAAAAATACGGAGAAAAAATGAAACGTCTGCTTTTGGTTTTGGTTTGCGGGTGCCTGTCGGTCGCGCATGCGCAGTTGACGTCGCTGCGCAAAGATGCGAAGCCGCCGGAGGAGGAGGTCGGCGAGGCGACGCCGGAGATGATCGAGGAGGAGTACCTGCGCGTCGCGAAGAAGTGCGGGTTCGCCATCGGCTACTCGCTCTCGAGCGGCGTGACCGGGGATGTGCTGTCGCCCGAGGATGCGAAAGCGCACCTGCCCAAGTTCTTCGCCGCGATGGACATCTTCCCCGTCCGTTTCTTGCGCGAGACCAAGCTGCACACCGTGGTGTTGTGCCGCAACCTGAAGCACAACGGCAACCGCGCCGGCGGCCTGGCTGTTTCGACGGGCGTCATCTACCTCGACGTGCCGTTCGGGAGCCATGTCATCTACCATGAGATGTTCCACATCGCGGACAGGAAAAGGCAGAACGAGAAATGGACTAAACTGAACGACAAGCAGTTTGCTTACAGTGCGGGCGCGGAATCGGACAAGAAGACAAAGCCGTCCAAGCAGGAACCTGTCAAAAGCAAAGAGGAACTGCGCAAGGATTTCGTCAGCGACTATGCGATGACCCAGGAGATGGAGGATCGCGCCGAGACGTTCGCCGTGATGGTCGCCACCCCGAAGAAGTTCGCGGAACTGGCGAAGGAAAACCCCGTGCTGGCGAAAAAGGCAGAGGTTGTGAAATCAATCGTGCGGGAATTCGCGCCAGCAATGAACAAGGATTTCTGGGACTTTATCGCGGACAGCGACGACGCCTCGCGCATGGAGGATCTCGCCAAACGCGCGAAGATTAACGACCAGCGTAAGAAAGACAAGAAAGCGGTCCTCAACAGCGGCTACACGAAATGAACGTTTCGCAGGGGCATGGCGTTAAAAAAAATGAATGAATGCGCACGCCGATGACGCAGATTTTTCTAGATTAGCGAAAAAACAGGAAACAAAAGATGAAACGGATTTTGACAGTTTTGATTGTTACCGCAGCACTCGCCCGCGTGACGGTGGCGGAACCGATTGACCCCGACCTCGCCGCGCAGGTCCGTACCGCCGTCGAGAAAGGCGTGACGTTCCTCAAGGGCCAGCAGAAAGAGAACGGCTCATGGTCGGAGGAGAATATGCCCGCGCTGACCGCGCTCCCGCTCTGGGCCATCGCCGCGTCGGGACTGCCCGGCACCGAGGCCGTACAGGATAAGGCGATCGCCAGTCTCCTCGGAAATCAGAAACCCGACGGGGGTGTCTATGTGCTTCAGGAGCGTCAGGGGGGGGGGCTCGGCCACTACAACACCAGCGTGTGCGTCACCGCCCTCCACCCCACGGGGCGCCAGGAACTCACCCCCGCCATCCTCAACACCCCT
>WRML01000206.1 GCA_009777165.1 Kiritimatiellota bacterium | reverse complement strand
CCCCTCCAACGCACGCGCATCCGCCACCAGCTGCTCCACCGCCGCCTGCGAGCGCCCCTGCACCTTGTACCCCCCCAACTGGTTCACCGACTGCGGGGTCAGCCCGATATGCCCCAGCACCGGGATCCCGTTCAGGGTCAGTGCCGACACCCATTCCGCGCGGAATGCCCCCCCCTCGATTTTCACCGCATCCGCCCCCGCCTCCTGCAGGAAGCGGCCCGCATTGCGGACCCCCTCCTCGACCGAGACCTGATACGACAGGAACGGCATATCCGCCACCACCAGCGCGTCCCGCGTGCCGCGCGACACCGCGGCGGTGTGATGGAGCATGGCCTCAAGGGTCACAGGGATCGTGGAGGTATAACCCAGCACGGTCATCCCCAGCGAGTCCCCCACCAGCAACAGGGGGAACCCCGCCTCATCCGCCAGACGCGCGCTGATGAAGTCAAACACCGTCACACACGGCAGTCTCCCCCGCCCCTTGAGCCCTCTGATTTTATCAACATTCCAGAGTTTCATGCCACTTAGCTTATCACACCCCGCAGAAAACCGCTAGAGGTAAAATGGAAGAATTTCGCGACGTAATCAGGGTCGTCCATTGGTTCAATAACAGGCCTGTTGCGCCCACCCGTTTTCGGGAACGGGGATACGGCTATCCCCTACGCACAACGCGTTTTGCCTTGCCTTCGTCGCGGGGCAGGGTGCCGGGCTTGAAGATGTCGCCCTTGGGACTGAAGCCGAGTTTTTCTTTGAGGTGTTTCTCGACCATGTACCCCGTCACGCCCTCTTGCGCCTCGACGTGGATGCGGACGTCGGTCACGCCCTCTTTCTCCTCAATGATAATCTGGTACTCGGGCAGCACGCCGGGAATCTCCATCAGTGCTTGCTCGACTTGCTTGGGGAAGAAATTGACGCCCTTGACAATCAGCATGTCGTCGCAGCGCCCCGTGATACGCTCGATCCGCACGCCTGTTCGCCCACATGCGCATTTCCCACGGCTCACGATATGCGAGAGGTCGCGCGTGCGGTAGCGGATGACGGGGATGGCCTGGCGCGTCAGGGACGTGAACACGACCTCCCCCGTCTCGCCGTCCGGCACACACGCACCCGTGTCGGGATCCACAATTTCCGTGATGTACTGGTCGCTCCACACATGGATACCGCAACGCGCCTCGCAGTCCATGCCCGTGGTCCCCGCGCCGCCCGTCTCGGTCATGCCGTAGATGTCGAACGCCTTGATGCCCAGCCGCGCTTCGACGCGGCTGCGGGTTTCGTCGGAGAAGGTCTCCGCGCCGAAGATGCCGATCTTCAGGTCGGGCAGATTGCCGTTACGCTCGTCCAGCAGCTCGATGATACGCGAGGCATACGAGACGACCGACCCGATGCCCTTGACCTTGAAATCGCGCATCAGGGTGATTTGGCGGGGCGTGTTGCCGGAGCTCGCCGGCACGATGAAAAGCCCCAATGCCCGCGCGCCGTGATAGAAGCCGAAACCGCCGTTGAACAGTCCGAATGTCGGCATGATTTGAATGGTGTCGCCGGGTTGCATTCCCGCCATCGCTTGGCACCGCGCCATGCACTCCGCCCACTGCGCAAGGTCGGCCTCTGTGTATGCCATGACGATGGGAGCCCCCGTCGAGCCGGAGCTCATGTGCATCTCGCGGATTTCCGCCTGCGGCACGCACAACATCCCGAGGGGGTAGGTCTCGCGGAAATCGTCTTTCGTGAGGAACGGTAGTTTCACCAGATCGTCGAGCGACTTCACATCATGCGGCGTGATACCGAGCGCATCCATCCGGCTCCGCTGGAACGCGCTGTTCGCCCAGACATGCGCGACCGTCGCTTTCAGCCTCGACAACTGCACCGCCGCCAGCTCATCCTCCGACATCGTCTCCGCCCGCTCATTCCAATAACGCAACCGTTTCATCTTGTTTTCCGTTTCCTGACAAAGCCGTTATAAAACAGATAGAGGACAAAGAGTGCGGCGAGCGCGAGGATGACAAAGGAAAATTCTTTGCTGTACTGTTTGATCCGTGAGGCCTGCCCATGCGCGACATACCCCATCACCGCCAGGATGACGTTCCATGCCCCCGCGCCGAGGGCCGTGTAGAGCGTGAACGGCAGGAGCGGCATCCTCGCCAGCCCCGCGGGGATCGAGATGAGCTGGCGGATGCCGGGGATCAGGCGGCAGATCAGCGTGGTGCGGTTCCCGTACCTCACGAAGACGGCCTCCGCCTTCTGGACGGATTCGACGCTCAACAGGCACATCCGCCCCAGCCGACTGCCGGCGAATTTATAGATGACGGGCCGCCCCAGCCAGAGCGCGAGGTAGTAGTTGACGAACGCCCCGAGCAATGCGCCGAGGGTCGCGAACACGACCACCAGGACAATGGACAGGCCGCTGTCCGGCTGGCTCGCCTTGTATGCGGCGGGCGGGACGACGACCTCCGACGGGAACGGGATGAACGAGCTCTCGACGGTCATCAGCAGGGTTACGGTCCCGTAGCTCATGTTGGCCATGTACCATGCGGTGACCTTCTCGACCGCGGACGTTTTCGGCTCGGGCGGGTCGGGTAAATCGGCGTTGGCCGCGAGCGCAAGCGTCAGGAAAATCAGCGTTAGTGTTTTTTTCATTTGCTTTGGTTTCCTTTTTTACCACAAAGGACACAAAGGATTTCACAAAGGACACAAAGTAATCCTGCAAATCCTGTTAATCCTGTCAAAAAAAAATCGTGTCATTGCCTTTGTGTCCTTTGTGAAATCCTTTGTGTCCTTTGTGGTTAAGACCTTATCCATGTTTTTCCGCTTCCATCGCGTCGCGCCCGGCGGCGAATGCGCGGAGGTTCATGTCGAGGAGCTTGGCGGGGATGCGCTCGCGCATGGTCTGCCGCCAGGCGGCGGCGGCGAAGGGCGTGAGCGTGAAGAGGGCCCCGGCGATGACCATGTTCATGGCGCGGATGTTGCCGAGCCCCTTGGCGATGATCTGCGCGTTGAGGTAGAGCGCGTCGGGGTACTCGGCCTTGAGGAGTGCGCTGAGGTTGGCGACCTCAGGCTGCTCGCCGCTGGAGACGGTGACGGGGGTGACGTTGATGTCGTTGATCAGCACCCTGCCGCCGGGGGCGAGCAGGTGCCGCCAACGCAGGGCCTCCATGCGCTCGAAGGAGACGAGCAGGTCGCTGGCGCCGTCGGGGATGATGGGGGAGTACACCTTGTCGCCGAAGCGGACTTGGCTGATGACGCTGCCGCCGCGCTGCGCCATGCCGTGGATCTCGCTCTTCTTCACGTCGAACCCGGCGAGCGTGGCGGTTTTCGCGAGGATGTCGCTGGTGAGCAGGATACCCTGCCCGCCGACGCCGACCAATGAGATATTGACTGTCTTCATAAAATGGAAACCCTTTCCTGATTAGCGGATTTTTGTGATGGCCCCGAATTTGCAGACCTGGGTGCAGAGGTTGCAACCGGAGCATTGGACGGGGTTGATGGTGGCCTTGAAACGCTTGCCGTCTGCGACGGCTTCGGCGCGTTCGATGGAGGGGCACCCGAGCTTGCGGCAGATGCCGCAGGCCTTGCATTTCTCCGCGTCCACCGCGCACGTCCCGAAGTCCTGCAGCTTGGCGGAGATGCGGCAGGGGCCGTAGGCGACGATGACGGCTGGCTCGTCGCCGTCGAGGGCCTCGGTCAAGTGTTTCTCCAGCGCGGCGAGGTCATATGCGTCCACCTTGGCGACGCGCGTGTAGCCGATGCCCTTGGCGACTTCGGCGATGTCCGTGACGGGGGCATCGTCACCGCAGAGGGTCTTGCCGGAGCCGGGATTCTCCTGATGGCCGGTCATGCCGGTGATGCGGTTGTCGAGGACGACGGTGGTCGTGGCCCCCCCGTTGTACAGCACGTTCAGGATGCCCGTCATGCCGGAGTGGAAGAAGGTCGAGTCGCCGAGGACCGCGCAGGTGCGGCCGGGACGCCCCGCCTTCTGCATCCCGTGCGCGTTGCCGATGCAGGCCCCCATGCAGATGGTGGTGTCCATCGCGCTGAGGGGGGGGAATGCGCCGAGCGTGTAGCAGCCGATGTCGCCCGTGACGGTCGCGCCGAGTTTCGCGAGCATGTAGAATACCCCCCGGTGGGAACAGCCCGCGCACAGCACAGGCGGCCGGGTGGGCAATGGAGGGCGAGCGTCCTCGCGAGCCGCAGGCGGCGCGGACACGTCGCCGAGCAGCTCCCCGCGCAGTTCCGTCAGGCGCATGGGGTTCAGTTCAAGCAGGTTGATCTCGGTCGTGTGGTCCATCACGCGGATGCCCATCGCGCGGACCTGCTCTTCGAGTACCGGGTCAAGCTCCTCGATGACCAGCACGTTCTCGACACCCGCCGCGAACGATCGGATCAGGTCGTGGGGGAGGGGGTTGGACAGCCCGAGCTTGAGGACCGTAAACTCCGGGAATACCTCCTTCACATACTGATAGGTGACGCCGGAGGTGATGATGCCGATTCTTGTGTCCCCCCCGTCAATGCGGTTGAAGGGGGACCCACAGGCGAACGCGCGCAGCGCCTCGGTGCGCGCCTGGGCCTGGACCCGCTGGGGGCGCGCGAACATCGGCACGGGGATGTAACGCCGGATGTCCTTGGCGTAAGGCTTGCGCTCGCGCGTTTTCGGCGCGAAGTCCGCGCCGACGTCCACGACCGTCGAGGTGTGCGAGGTGCGCGTGTTGAGGCGGACGAACACCGGCACCTGAAACTGCTCCGAGAGATCGAACGCCGCCTGGACCATGTCGAACGCCTCCTGGCTGTCCGCCGGCTCGAAGAGCGGCGCGCGCGCGAACCTCACGAGGGTGCGCGAGTCCTGCTCGTTCTGCGAGCTGTGCATCCCCGGGTCGTCGCACACGGCGATGACGAGCCCCCCGTTTGTCCCGACGTAGGTGTAGGTCATGACCGGGTCCAGCGCCACGTTCAGGCCCCCGTGCCTCATG
>WRML01000205.1 GCA_009777165.1 Kiritimatiellota bacterium | reverse complement strand
CTCCGCGCCGAAGCCCTCGAACTGGCGCGAGCTGAACGTGACCCCCACGTTGCCCGGGTACTGGAAGAGCAGCGCGAAATGGTCCCAGCAGTCGCCCACGTCCACGCGCGACTTGCGGCCGCCCGTGCCGGACACGCTCAGGGGGGGGGTCTGGAAGACCCAGCTCATCACGTCGAGCGTGTGGATGTTCTGCTCCGTGATGATGTCGCCCGAGAGGGCCTTGTCGAACACCCAGTTGCGCAGCCGCGCCTCGGGGGTGCCGGGTGCGGTGTGGGTGCCGAGGCGGCCGGTGTGGTAGTAGGCCTCGCCGAACGCGATATCGCCCAGGGCCCCCTGGTGCACACGGGCGATGGCCTCCTGGTAGAACGGCGTGGCGCGCGTCTGGAAATCGGCGAGGAAGCAGAGCTTCTTCTCCGCGCCGCGTTTCGCGCTCTCCTCGATGGAGCGGCATCCCGGCACGTCCACCGCGAGCGGCTTGGCGAGGTAGACGTGGGCCCCGGCGTCGAACGCGGCCGCCACCTCCTGCGGGTGGAAGTAGGGGGGGGTGATGATGGCGACGGCGTCCGGCTTCGTCTCCAGCACTTTCTTATGACAGTCCAGCCCGACAAAGCAACGTTCGCGCGGGATACCGTGATCGCCCGCAGCCCCCGACGCGCGGTCCTCGAAATAGTCGCCCACGGCGTGGACGTCATAGCCCCCGTGTTTTTTGAAGAGGTTCGCGATCCACCTGCCGCGCCCCCCGCAGCCGACCACGCCGAGCTTGATTTTACGTTGCGCCGCGTCCTGCGCGAACACCCCCCCCGCGGCCATCAGCCCCGCCGCCCCTGTGACGGCAACGAAATCCCGACGCGACCATGCGCCCGATGACGAAGAAGAAATAATGCTCATCTCAAATCATCCTTATTCACGTTACAGAATGACATTCAACATATCATGTTGCCGCGTGTGCCGCAATGAAAAATGTTGCGTCGGATCGGAGACGCTACCCTAACTCCTACCTCCTAACTCCTAACTCCTACCTCCTACCTCCTACCTCTCCTTCGTCGCGCCGAGGCGGAGGAGGGGGAGGGTGGGCTCGGCGTGGCGGTCGTAGTTGAAGATGGTGAAGACGTGGGCCCCGGCCGCGCGTAGGGATGCCCCTCCAGCCCCGGGGGGCCTTGGCGAACCCCAGGAACGCCTCCCCCCCGCCTCGACGTAGCCCGTGTTCCGTAGCCCGATGAGGCGCAGCACGGGGGGGGGGCCAGCGGCGATGGGGGGGCCGTTGCGAGAAACAGACGTGCGAGTTTTTTTTGGAGTGCGGTGGCTTGCCACCTACGCAACCTATGGAGTGCGGTGGCTTGCCACCGCTTTCCGTCGCGGGGGCTTGCCCCCGTGCGATACGGCGGCAAGCCGCCGGAAACAAAGCGGTGGCAAGCCACCGCACTCCATAGGTTGCGCCACATCAGTAATCATCCTCCACGTTAATGAAATCCGTTTTCATCGCGTAAACTGTCTCAACCTGCGCAGGGGATGCCGTGCGCTCAAACCATGCCGCCGAGCACCAAGCATATTGGTTCGGCACACGGGTAAGCCCGTGATGGACGGCGTTGGCATGGGTATAGTGTAAACGCGCCAGATAGGATTTTTCGTGCGTCAGGCGCGTGTCCCGGAAATTGTGCCAGACTCGCCGTCCTGGGGCGCTGTCCAGTTTGTTCACCCAGTGCGCGAGCTTGCTGTGGAGTGTGCGCAGCATGGGTGCCAGTGTAGCGGCCCCTGCCTCCGGCGAATGCGCCACAAAATGATAATGGTTGGAAAACGCGCACCATGCCTCGAGTTGCCAGCCGAATTCAGCGGCAACAGCCAGCAGCCCGCGCTGCAGGACATCCAGGCGCAAGGGGGTAGTGAAGTGATGCTGTTTGAGATAGGTGCCGGTTGTGACAAAATAGGTGCCGCTTGAACTGAGGCGGTGCGTGGGAGCGTGTAGCCACGATGTGGAGCGTGGCTTGCCGTCGCTGTTTACGCAACCTATGGAGTGCGGTGGCTTGCCGTCGCTTTCGGTAGGCGGCTTGCCGCCGCTTTGGGTAGGCGGCAAGCCGCCGTAGTTCATATCATCCATACAGTCCATCCTCCCTCCTTATGGCGTGAGCCGCAGGTTGTCCACTTCCCACACGCTGCCGACGGTGCCTTCGCTGATGAAGCCGAGCCAGGTGAGCTTCTTGAACCCGGGGGGGTGGGGCAGGCCGTCGAACACGCGCTCCTCCCCCCCCTCGGGCTTGACGCGGACGGTGTAGGTGCCCGTGCCGATCACCGTCTCGATCTTGATGTTGACCCACGCGGCGAGAGGGAGATCCGTCAGGCGTTTGCCGCGGGCGTACAGGGCGCCGTCCGCGCCGACGGTGACGCCGGGGCCGGCGGTGTACTGCGGGTCGGTGTCGCGCATCTCGAAGCCGGGGCGGGCCCCCTCGCCGAGGCGGAGGTCGAACGCGAACGTCACGGGGCCCCCCGTGCGCTCGACGTCAATGTAGAAGTGCGGCTCGTAGGTCGCGAGCTGGTCGTTGACGCGCAGGGAACGCTTGCCCGTTGCCGCGACATCCTCCGTGACGGTCACGAGGTCGCGGCGGTTGTCCGCGAACACCACCCACCCGGGGGGGCCCTGCCCGACGTCGGTGTCCTCGAACCCCTCGTTGATGACAATGTGCTTCAGGGGGGGGGCCGGGTCGTAGGTGGGAGGGGATGCTTGGTATGAGAGGGCCTTTCCCATCGGGTTCTGGACATCGAATCCGACATCCCGTATATAAGCGCCGTTGGGCGAAGGGGAGACGGATGGGTCGGTGACAGTCGCGCCCGGTTCGCGCTCGCGCCATTTCTCGATGCCCTCGCCGCCGAACACAATGGTCTCGGGGGATTTCGTGCGCCAGTAGAAGTTGCTCGCAAAATGGATGCGGGGGTCGGGGGGGGTAAAGAGGAACACTTCGCCCTCGTTCCAAAAGATGGTGTTGCGCTCAATGAATGAAGTATGAAAATCCTTGCCGCCGCCGCTCAAGAACAATTGGGTTTTCTCACCGAACGTAAAGGCATTGTTCACCACGACGTTACTCCCGCCCGAGCCCGAGAGAAAAAGGCTACCGTCCTCACAACCTACGATATAGTTGTTTTCCGCACGGATGTGCGAGGAGGCGGAGTCGAAGTAAATCCCGGTCGCGAGATAACGCGCACGTTGCTTGCCGGCATTGTCAATGAAGTTGTGGTGCAGCACCGTGCCGGGCTGTTCGCCGAGGGTGTAGATGCCGCCCATGTCGGAGAGCCGGCCCTGTCCGTAACTGAATATCCGGTTCCACGAAATCTCGTTTGCGTGTGAGGGGCTGGGGCCCAGTGTCCATCGCCAGCCGACCGAGATGGGTGAGTAGTAGAAATCGTAGATGGTGTTGCGCGTGACGCGGTTCGTGGCGGCGTGCCCGATGAGTACGCCGACCCCTGCGGGATGCACACGGCCGCCGGACACAATCATGTTGTTCGTCACGGTGCAGTTGTAGGAGTAGGCGGAGGGGGTGTCGTTGTACGCCCAGTCCGCGGGGCCGATGAGTACCCCCCCCGCGCCGAGGTCGAAGAGTTCGCTGCCGCTGACGGTGCAGTCGCGGCAACCGAGCGCGAACGCGACGCCGTAGGTGCCGGTGTTGCGGATGACGCAGCCCTCCACGCGGATGTGCCGGGAGTAGGCGGCGTGGAGGGCCCCGGGGAGGATGGACTCGGCCTGCGCGGTGCTGTAGCCCGTCGCGGGGACGTTCCAGTTGTTGTGCGCGAGGGCCAGGTCGCGGAAGGTGATGTGCTGGGCGTTGGTGAGCGTGATGACCGCGTCGTGGCGCGGCGCGACGACGGTGAGGTCTCTCATCCGCTCGCGCGGCATGGGGATGTAGGTGACGGTCCCGGCCGCCTCGTCGAGGTACCACTCGCCCGGGTCGCCCAGCACCTCCATGACGTTCTCCAGGCGGTACCAGTTCTTCGGCGAGATGTCGTTCAGCGACGCGTGCCACGTCGTCCCGGCGAGCGTCACGAGTTTTTTGTCGGGGTCAACGGACTTGATGGGGATGCGCGACATGTTCCAACTGTGGAAGATGCAGACCTCGATTTCCGGGAGGCGTTTCCAGTCCGCGCGGATGTCGTCGTCGGCGTAGATGAAGCGGGAGGGGAGTTCATCCGGCGCGATGGGCGCGGACTTCTCGACGTAGTAGTAGCCCTGCTTGGGCATCATCGGGCGCGGGCGGCGCTGGTCGTTGACGTAGAGTTGGGAAAACTTCCATTTCTCGGGAAGGCGGGCGGTGTAGGCTTCGGTTTTTTTGACAGGGTTACGTTTCCAGCCAGTCAGCGGTACCCCTGCGCTTAGCACGACCTCCTCGCCCGTTGCCGCCTGATAGACGACGGGCGCGGAGGGGGTCCCCGAGTCCTCCGCGCCGAACGCGAGGGGCCGGGGCAGGTAGTACGTCCCCCCCTTGATTTCGACGGTGACGGGCGTGGCGCGGTCCGGCTGCGCGGCGATCAGGTCGCGCACCGCCTGTTGCGCACGTTCGATTGTCGCGAACGGCGCGTGCGCCGTCCCGGCGGCCGTGTCCTTGCCTTTCAGCGACACGACGACATCCGCCGCCGCCGCGTTCCACGCACACGCAATCACGAATAGGGAATAACCAATAGGTAGGGATTGCCTGTCCCACGTCCATAGGCCGTAATCCAACCGCCGAGCCCAACCCGCAGAACCCTGATGCCGAACGAAATGTTTCATACACACTCCTGACAAAAACTTCTCACCATGGGAATCAGATTATCATGTTTTCCGTTTCCCCGTAAACCCCAAAACCACAGACAAAACCACAGATATAGTGAATTCACTTTAAAAGCGTACCGCGACAACATCCCGTTAGGGATGTTTCTTTCGGTAGAAGAGAACGCAAAAAAAATCATAGCATCCCCTCGGGATGCCTCTTTTAGGCGCAT
>WRML01000204.1 GCA_009777165.1 Kiritimatiellota bacterium | reverse complement strand
GTGTCTTGTCCCCGTTGCTCTTCCCACGCCGCAGAGGTGATAAACGGGTAAGCCTCAATTTGTGTCGGTGCCGTGTAGCGGAATGCCGCAGGGTATTTGTCAAAGATCCCTCCGAACAACGTGTTGCAATCTGCCCTGACCACGGGGGCATCCTCGCCACGAAACACCTTTCCGGCGTATGCGTCAGGGATGGACCCCATCAGAACGGAATACCTGTAGGACGGGCCGATGAGCGTCTTATACAGAGGGTTGCCGTATGCTTGCTCAAGAGAATAATTGGAAGCGATTAAAAACACATAGTACCTTAACACAAACTCGTAATTATCCATGTTGGGGCTCGGCACAAAGTTCTCGTTCCATAGCTGTTTATCCGCCTTCACGAGGGCCTGGACATCGAGCAGCCCGATCCCTTTCCTTTTCCGCATTTCATAATGCGCCAGCGGGCGGTACAGTGTCGTCTCCTCCATCATCAGGGCAAACACCGTGAACGAGTGGCGTCCATCGTCGAAGTAGTCCATCAGCGTGTCGTGCAGGACTTTCCTGTCCAGCAGGTCGAGCCGCGCCTGGATGTCCTTCGGGAATGTGACGACATACCCGTCGAAAGCTTTGAGAGGATATCCCGACTTATTGTAAGGTGCCATGTATTTCTGCACCGTGATTTTATACGGGATCGTGGTGTCCCCGAACGACTCGATGAACCGCCGGACTGCCAGCTCCTTTGCCTGTACCTCGGGCTTGAGGAGGTCAACCTTTTGGGCATAACCTGTGCAGGTCACACCTAGCGCACAACCCAAGAGGGCTGTGCCATACACGTTAATCATTCTCTTCATAATCTCTCCTTCCATTAATTGGAAACGTCAAACACACTCGCGGGTTGTTCCCCGAACATGACGGGGAACAGTCCCGGGTCGAAATACTGCAGGTTGTCCGTCGCGCCGTCCAGGTCAATGTCGCTTAGCGTCGTGATCGTGTTGGTGACGCCCGAGTGCCCGTCTATAGCTCCCGGCACGCGCACGATGATCTTCTCGTTCTTCAGCACGTTGAACAGTTTCCCCTGCAGGGCGTTCGCGCCGAGGGTAGGCTTGCTCCCGCCCCATGGCAAACCCTGCGTCTCCGCGACAACCACATTCAGGGCGTTTTTCACCTTTGACTTGTGTTCGCCCTGCAGATCTTTTCCCATGATGACTGCCCATACGGAGGCATTGGCGGTCACGGGCATATCCTTGTTGACGAAACACTTCTCCATGTTGACGGTGTCCACGTTATGCTCGCGCATCACGAGCCCGACGTTGGACAGGCAGCCCCAACCTTGGTTAGGCGGATCGATATGAAGGCCGAAACTTAGCCCCGGGGGCAACAGGAAGCCGGAAAACGTCTGGCACATGGCCGCCGCCTTGTCGGGATGGAGCGTGTAGGACTTTTTGACAACCAGATATTTCGTGGACGGCACGTCGAGCTTGTATTGGCAGATGTCCCACCATGCGAGGGTTTGCTGGTCATTTGCCATTCCTGCCCCATAGTCCCAGAACGTGAGCCCTGGCTTACCCGTCTTCCCCCTGTAGAACTTGTGGTCATATTTGGTGGCCTCGGGAGTGTAGCAAAAGATGGAAAGGAAGTTGTCCAGGTCCGGGCCCTCATACTGGAAGTAGGCGAAGCCGTGCCCCAGGAGGGCATCCTCCCCCTCGTGCCAGGAGTCGTCCGGGGTCCACGGGCCGAGGTGGAACGTGCTCTTCCGCCAGATGTAGCCGTTGTTCTCGAACGAGGCGCCGGCAAACTTCTGCAGGCACAATGCCGGGTTCGAGTAATCGGGAACAAATTCTGTGCGAGTCCCGAGTACCGATGTCTGGTAATACTGCCTCACCACCCCGACAGTGAAATTGCACCGCATGGACGTGACGCGCACGGCGGAGCTGGTTATCCATGTCTGCCCATTGTCCAAGGACAGCGATACCACGATACGGATATCACTCCAATTCTGGCTCGGGTTGATGGCCTCGAGGTAGAATGTCCCGGGCGTGGACAGGTTCTGCAGTTCGGAATACGTCATAACCGTCTGGTTGCTCTTCACGTAGTCCGTGGCGACGTTTCGAGCAACGTTCCCGTCCTTCTTCCAGATGCGGATGTAGCCCGTCGGCGAGGTGATCTTGTAGGCGGGGGGACGGTTGTCCGGCCCGACATTATCCCATCCAGAGCCAGTAAGTGCCACACGCTGCAAAGTCTCGGGTGGCGAGTCGGGGTAGTCGAAGCGGACGCGCACGCTGCCGACCTTGTCGCTCGGGATGGCGGCCAGGGACACGCTCACCGGCACGAACCTGTTCTCGGCGTTCACCGCGCGGTGGTTACTGCCCGATGTCTTCTCGCGCTCGAGCCTTGGAATCTGGTTAAGGGGGCAGCCCCAGCCGTCCATGAAGTCGGGCGTTCCGCTGCCGTCCTTATCAATGTCGTTGACGAAAAGCACCTTGCCGATATAGGGCCCGATCTGGTCGCGCAGGGCGCGTGACCCGGGGGTCTTGTAGTCCGTCGTGAAATAGTCGCCCCCCCTGAAAGACTCGCCCCCCCAGTGGTTCTCGTTATCAATGTCCACGTCAAAGCCGAACGCCGCCACTCCCTGCCGATTACGGCGTTCGACGCTAAGCTGAACCTGTTGTGGGAGACAGGCAACAAGGCGAACCAGATTTTCAACCCGATTCTCGAAAGACGACCCGCCCCCCATCTCGACGAACACGCTGTATGTCGTGGTGTCGCCGACCGACAGCAAATACCACGTCTCGCTAGATGTAGAAGACCAGTTCGCCCGTCCCCATAATGGATGTTGCGTAATGTTGATGATAAACCTCCTGAATATGGTATTGTTCTATTTCATTTTTGATTGCGCTTTTATTTTTTCCCGTTGCTTTTCGGTTTGTATCTCGGTCATATCAGGGTCATAGAATGTGCCATTTAATACACGGTTGTAGGCGATAAACGCTACCGAATAACTGCATCCCTCCGTCTTTGCGCTTTCAAGTTTTTCTAGTTCTCTGCGGAAGGCCTCCTCCAAGGGGTCATAGGATGGGTTGTCTTCCTCTTTGGTTATTTTTATTCCTAGTTTGGCGTATTTTTCTATCTCCGTGTCACGTCGCTTGATCTCTTCCTCGCGACGGACGAATTTGGATGGGAAGAACCCCACGACAGAACGGTACTTCAACAAAGCCAAAGCCTGATTGTGCTCTTGCGACCCACCCAAGAAAATCAGCCAACCATGTTGACGGCAGTCCCAAGACCGGACTAACGTGACTGGCCTTGGAGGTTTTTCTTCCTCGTCGAAGAGGTGCAGGGAATTGGTGAACGCCCCGGCATTGACAAGGGTGGGGTCGGGGGGAGGGGGATAGCCTCGCTCTTTCGCCAGCTTGGGGTTTCTTTCCGTCGCTAACATGGCTCTGGCAAGCCACCTGTACCCATCTAGTTGTGCGCTTGTCATCTTGGTATTGATGAAGAGGTTCGTTTTTGCTTCGCCATTAAACACCAGCAGTTTATAGGGAGTCCCTGTCCATTTGGGGTGCATTCGCATGGCAATATCCTCGCATTTTTCGAGAGAAAACTCCATGGAGGCCGTCAAACGTGCCAACCCAACCGCTGAAAGGTCAAGGCAACGCTTCGCCAAGAAGGCATTGCCGTAGCCCACAGTTTCCGCACACCAGTCCCCCAAGTCGCACAACAACAGAGTACGCTGATAGAGGGTGTCGGTCGGCGGTAATGTCTGCTGTTCCTGCGCAAGGTTATCCAAGCAGAGGGCAAGTTGAAAACCAAAATCGCGGGCAACTTTCATCAGTCGCCTTTCGTCGTCATCCGTGACGTGGGTGTCCATGAACCACTTCGACGGGATGCATGGAGACTTCCATTGATTGACGCGAACCGCACTGAAGAAATTTTCCATACTGTACTCTTGCAATGCCTCGCCCATTTGGATGATACGTTCGATTCCGTTGCCAAATGCAATGATGGGGAACATCCCCAAAAACAAGAATGATGCTCGGATTTTACTCATAATGACCTTTCGTTTGATTTGCTCATAAAGAATGCACGTGTAATGACAGAAACTTATCATCCATACCGTCGGATGTAACATCTGCCCGTCTGCTTGTCAAAACTGATTACGCATTGTTTTCCTTCAATCCCATAATACTCCACATCCTTCCCACGTCGGGGATTCCACCAGTAAGGCAAGCCATTGCGAAATGCCTGAATAGTTTGGCTGTCTGAAACAGGCGAAAGCCCCATGCGTTTGACACACGCCTCTACCGCTTCTGATGTTGTGTCACATCGGAAGTATTGCGGTCCCACCCCTTGAAGGAAACTAAAGTCAACGAAATATTCGTTTGAGGTGGCGGTGCTGCCAAGCACATTCCTTACCTGCCTTTGCGCCTCGTCAGCGTGCTGGCGGAAACAGTCTATATGATGTAAATACATCAACAGCAAAAACAAAAAGACCATGCCCAGTATTAGACCTGCACATACCCCGACAGAAATCTTGAATGCCCGTGCCATACATCTCTTACTCATGTTGACCTCTTCCTACCTCTCTATTTCTGTAACCTACCTCGTTTCTTTCGTCCATGACAGATTAACGTAAGGTCGGCAAAAACATATAACCTAAGCGACAATAGAAAACACCAAAAAACAAAATAATAACAAAAACCTTTTTCATTTGTCTGTGTTGATATTATCATTGCGCATTCTTGTTGCGGCTTCGTCGAACAGCCATGTGACAGGCGGACCGTTTGTCATTGAAAAGATCAGAAGCTTAGGCATAGAGGTGATGGATTCGCTGGAGACCATATGTATTTGAAGCGTCTCTGGGTCTATTGATTCAATCCGATGCGGGAGGTGGTATCCGGCATACATTGACTCGCTGAAGAAATAATGTTTCGGGGCATAGCGGATAGTGTCTTCATTTTCAATTGTAACGCCGGTATCGTCATGCTCTTTTGCGTACTGTCGAAGGAAGGCATACACGCATGGTTT
>WRML01000203.1 GCA_009777165.1 Kiritimatiellota bacterium | reverse complement strand
AGGGGCCGCGGGGGGGGGGGCGGCCCCCCGGCGTGAAGGCGGCGGCGAGCCGCCGCACTCCAGAGGTCACTCTCCCTTGCGCAAGGGCACGCATTTTTTTTGTTCATTTTTATTTTGCACTTCGCGACGCGAATTCGCTTGCGCGATGCGCGGTGATCGTCTATACTCTCGGCTTAATCCTTAGTAAATTAGGTTTGTGGGGATTGACCCTCGGATGGTTTTTCCGAAGGAATTGTCAGGTTAAGGACGTATCATGAGAAAACTGAAAGTCGGTATGATTGGCGGCGGCGGTGGATTCTTTGGAAAGGTTCACCACCGTGCGATTTCCCTGGACGCGACACGCGAGGTGGTCGCAGGTGCACTGCATCAGGATCCCGCGATGTGTACGCGATTCGCGGATGAGTGGGGCGTGGTCGGCTACCCGGACTACAAGGCGATGATCGAGGACTGGAAGTCCGGCAAGTTGGAGCTCGACTATGTCACCATCGTCACGCCGAACTTCCTCCATGCCGAGCAGGCCATGGCCTGCCTCGACGCGGGCCTCCCCGTCATGTGCGAGAAGCCGCTGTGCTACACGGTGCAGGAGGCGGCGGATCTGAAGGCGCTCGCGAGACGGCGCAAGAATATCCTGTTCGCGCTCTCGCACACCTACACGGGGCACCCGATGATGATGCTCGCGCGCGAGCTGATCAAGCAGGGCCGCATCGGTGACATCCGTAAGGTCGAGACGTACTATAACCAGGGGTGGCTCGCGACGCTGTTGGAGAAGGAAGGCAACCAACAGGCATCGTGGCGCACGAACCCCAAGATGTCTGGCATCTCCGGCTGTGGCGGCGACATCGGCACACACGCGCTCATCAATGCGCTTTGGACGACGGGACTGGGCTTGAAGCGCGTCTCCGCCCGCCTGACCGCACTCCCTGGTCGTGCGCTGGACGACGACTTCAACGTCATCGGCATCCTGTCGAACGACGCGACCCTAGTGCTGACCGCCACGCAGATCGCGATCGGCCACAAGAACGACACCGGCTTCCGCATCTACGGCAGCAAGGGTTCCATCGAGTGGGCGCAGGAGCAGTCCGAGGAACTGCACGTCCTCGACGGCGCCACACGCGTGACCTACTACCAGAACATCCTCCCGGCGGAAGCGCCGTGCGTGCTCGGGACCTACGGGCGCATCCCGGGCGGGCACCACGAGGACTTCCTCGAGGCCCTCGCGAACCTTCACACCTCCCTGGAGCGCAAGATCCGTGTCCACAAGGACGAGAAGGACGTAGCCCCCTCCTACGACCATCCCGGCATCGAAGAAGGTGTGCTCGGCATGAAGTTCGTCAAGGCGGCGGTCGAGAGCTCCAAGAAGAAAGGCGCGTGGACGGCACTGTAATCGCGTGCTGAAGTTCGCTTCTCGCGGAGGCACATCGTATCGCGACGGTATCTTGTCAATCACAACGGCAAGATGCCGTCGTTCCTTTTCCTTTTCCCTCGTTTCTTTTTTCGTTTCTTTTTTTCCCGTCTGGTGTTGACACCGCGCATCCTCTAATGTTATCCTAATCTACATTCAATCGGGTTGGATTCACCCGACGCTTGACACTGGAAAAAGAGGATACATGCGATGAATACGGTTTGGATAAAAAACGAGTTCCCGAAAGTCGGCATCCGCCCGGTGATTGACGGGCGTTGCCACGGCGTGCGCGAGGCGCTGGAGGCGCAGACCATGAACATGGCGAAGCGCGCGGCGAAACTCATCTCGGAGCATTTGCGCTACCCCGACGGCTCGCCCGTGCAGTGCGTGATCCCCGCGTTCACCATCGGCGGCTGCGCGGAGGCGGCGGCGTGTGACGCGCAGTTCGAGCGGCAGAACGTCGGCGTCTCGATGACCGTCACCCCCTGCTGGTGCTATGGCACGGAGACGATGGAGACGAACCCCCTGCGCCCGAAGGCGGTCTGGGGCTTCAACGGCACGGAACGCCCGGGCGCGGTCTATCTGGCCGCCATGCTCGCGGGGTACGCCCAGCGCGGCCTCCCCGCCTACGGCATCTACGGGCGCGAGGTGCAGGACGCGACGGACACGAAGGTGCCGGACGACGTGAGGGAGAAAATCCTCCGCTTCGCCCGCGCGGGGCTGGCGGTCGCGCTCATGCGCGAGAAGTCCTACCTCGCGTGCGGTACGTCCTCGATGGGGATCGCGGGGTCGTTCGTGGACCCGGACTTCTTCCAGGACTACCTCGGGATGCGCACGGAGCAGGTGGACATGTGCGAGTTCGAGCGGCGCATCGAGAAGGGCATCTTTGATCCGGCGGAGTGTGCGCGGGCGTTGGCGTGGACGCGCAAGCATTGCAAGGAGGGCAAGGATTGGAACGCGAAGAAGATGCAGAAGTCTCGCGCCGAGAAAGATGCCGACTGGGAATATGTGGTGAAGATGGCGCTCGTCATGCGCGACCTGATGGTCGGCAACCCCGTGCTGAAGGAGATGGGCTTCCCCGAGGAGGCCCTCGGGCGCAACGCCATCGCCTCGGGCTTCCAGGGCCAGCGCCAGTGGACGGACTACCGGCCGAACGGCGATTTCCTCGAGGCGATCCTGAACAGCTCGTTCGACTGGAACGGCATCCGCGCGCCCTACATCGTCGCGACGGAGAACGACGCGCTCAACGGCGCGGGCATGCTGCTCATGTACCTGCTCACGAACCGCGCCCAGCTCTTCGCCGACGTGCGGACGTACTGGAGCGGCGACGCGGTCCGGCGCGTGACCGGGAAGAAGATGACCGGGCTCAACGCCAACGGCTTCATCCACCTCATCAACTCCGGCGCGGGGAGCCTCGACGCGTGCGGCAAGCAGCGCGAGAAGGGCAAGCCCGCGATGAAGCCGTTCTGGGACATCACGCCGGCGGAGGCGGACGCCTGCCTGAAGGCGACGCAGTGGTGCATGGCGAGCCTCGGCTATTTCCGCGGGGGGGGGTACTCGTCGAACTTCTTCTCCGAGGGGGGGATGCCCATGACCATGACGCGCATCAGCCGCGTCAAGGGCCTCGGGCCGTTCCTGCAGATCGCGGAGGGGTGGTCCACGGAGCTTCCGGCGGCGGTGACGCAGCAGCTCATGGAGCGCACCGACCCCACCTGGCCCTGCACGTGGTTCGTGCCGCGCCTCACGGGCAAGGGCGCCTTCCGCGACGTGTACAGCGTGATGAACGCCTGGAGCGCGAACCACGGCGCCATCAGCTACGGGCATATCGGCGCGGACATCACGACGCTCGCCGCCATGCTGCGCATCCCCGTCGCGCTCACGAACGTGCCGGACGAGGACGTCTTCCGCCCGCACGTCTGGGGCGCCTTCGGCGCGGACGACCTGACCGGCGCGGACTACCGCGCCTGCCAGCACTTCGGACCGGTCTATAAGTAATTAGGAATTAGAAATTAGGAATTAGGAATTTGAAGTTAGGAATTAGGAATGAAGAAGTTGAGAAGTTTAAAAATTGAGAAGTTGAGAAATTTCAACTTTTTAACTTTTAGACTTTTTAACTTTTTAACTCACATTCCTAATTCCTAATTCCTAATTTCTAATTCTCTTTTACGGAGTAAAAGAGCAATGTATTCACTCGGCCTCGACTTCGGCACCAACTCGTGCCGCGCATTGATCGTGAACCTCGAAACGGGCGCGGAGGTCGCGTCGTACGTGTACGCCTACCCGTCCGGCGAGATGGGCGTGCTGCTCGACGCGCGCGACCCGAACGTGGCGCGGCAGAACCCCGCCGACTACTGCACCGGCCTCTCCGACAGCATCCGCTACGGGCTGGCGAAGGCCGCCAAGGCCGACGCGTCGTTCGCACCCGACAAGGTCGTCGGCATCGGCGTTGACACCACAGGCTCCACGCCGATCCCCGTGGACTACAAGGGGACCCCGCTCGTGTTCCTGCCGGAGTTTGGAGACAACCTGAACGCACAGGCATGGCTCTGGAAAGACCACTCGGCACACGCCGAGGCAGCCGAGATCACCGCACTGGCAAAAAAGATGCGCCCGCAGTACCTCGCCAAATGCGGCGGCACCTACTCCCCCGAATGGTTCTGGGCAAAGGTGCTGCACTGCAAGCGCATTGACCCGCGCGTGTTCGAGGCGGCGTTCAGCTTCGTTGAGCTTTGCGACTGGATACCGACGGTGCTGGCCGGCATTGACGATCACCAGACGTTCAAGTGCAGCGTCTGCACGGCCGGGCATAAGGCGATGTACTCGCCCGAGTGGGGGGGGCTGCCGGATAAGGATTTCCTGAACGCGCTCGACCCCGCGCTGGCGGAGATGCGCGACAGGCTGTACGCCACCGCCTACACCGCCGACGTCAAGGCCGGCGAGCTGTGCGCGGACTGGGCGGAGGTGCTGGGGCTGCCCCCCGGTATCCCGATCGCGGTCGGTGCGCTCGATGCCCACATGGGGGCCGTCGGCGCCGGGTGCACGGACGGCACGCTGGCGAAAATTTTAGGCACCAGCACGTGCGACCTGCTCGTCGCGAAAAACGACCGCGCACTCCCCGACATCCCCGGCGTGTGCGGGATCGTGGACGGCTCGGTGCTGCCGGGCTATTACGGCATCGAGGCCGGGCAGTCCGCCGTGGGCGACATCTTCCTGTGGCTCACGAGCAACCTTGTGCCGGAGACGTACGGAACAGGCGATGAGATGTTCGACAAGCTCGCCGCGCTCGCCGCGCAGTTGAAGCCCGGCGCGACCGGACTGCTCGCCCTCGACTGGAACAACGGCAACCGTTGTGTGCTGGCCGACGTGCGCCTCTCCGGCCTGCTGGTCGGCCAGACCCTGCACACGAAGCCGCACGAGATTTACCGCGCGCTCGTCGAGGCCACCGCCTTCGGTGCGCGGATGATTATTGACCGCGTCCGCGAGCATGGCGTAAAGGTTGACGAGGTGATCGCTTGCGGCGGGCTTGCCGTGAAGAGCCCGTTCTTGATGCAGGTGTACGCCGACGTCCTGAACATGCCCATGAAGGTCGCCGCCTACGGCCAGACCCGCGCACCCGG
>WRML01000202.1 GCA_009777165.1 Kiritimatiellota bacterium | reverse complement strand
CCTACAATCGTCCCCGCGCTGGGGCGAGCCCCCGCAACAAAAAGCGGCAGCGAGCCGCCGCACTCCAGAGGTTACGCCTTCTCAACACAGGCGCGAGGGCTTTCAGCCTTTTGTGTCAACATGCCCGAGAAATGAAGAGAAAGTCGACAGAACCCTAACTCCTCGTAGTGTTAGTCGCTTTGGCCGGGTAGAGGAGTTTGGTGGCGTCGTCGCTGTTGGTGAAGCGCATCGCTTTCTCGTCGTAGGTGAGCCGTTGGCCGGGGAAGCGCATGGCGATCGTGCCGAGCAGCCCGATCTCGCTCAGCCGCCCGCCGTAGCTGAACGGGGCGCAGTTCGAGTGCTTGCCCGCGCGCACGGCGTTCAGCCAGTCGCGACAATGGCCGCCCTTCACGCGCGGGATGGTTTTCGGCGGGCGCTGGAACGCCTGCATCTTCGCCTCGGGAATGATCCGGACGCTGCTTGACCCGTGCGAGCCGTGCAGCAGGGTCCCGTTTTCGCCCACCAGATAGGCGCCGGTCTTCGCCCCGTCGAATTCGCGGTCTGCCTCCAGGTCAGCCGGGCGGGGGACCTTCATGGTGCCGTCGTACCAGATGATCTTGAAGGGGTCGCCGCCTTTCAGGGTAAACTCCATGGTCACGCGGTTGCCCTTGGGGTAAATCATGGCGTCGCGTTTCGGGTCGTAGCTGGCGTCCACTTCCGCGGTCAGGGCGGTGGGCATATTCAGGTCGAGCGCCCAGAATGTCCCGTCTACCACATGGCAGACCCAGTCGGCGAAGACACCGTTGCCGTAGGGCATCCACCCGCGCCACTGTTTCGGCACGCAGTCCGTGATGTAATCGCGTTTCGGCCGGGGGCCCTGCCACAGGTCCCAGTCCAGCCCGTCGGGGATTTCGGGCTTCTGGTTCAGCAGGTCGAGGGAACGGTAATAGTATGCCGGGTACTCATAGCACCACGCGTGAAGCTCCTTGGGCTTGCCGATGGCGCCGGCCGCGATCCATTCCTTCATCAGGCGCACGCCTTCCGCGCTATGCCCCTGGTTGCCCAACTGCGTGATCAGGTTCTTCTTGGCGGCGACCGCCGTCAAGACCTCGCGCCCCTCCGCGACCGTGTGCGTCATCGGTTTCTCGCAGA
The DNA here is from genome assembly GCA_009777165.1 of Kiritimatiellota bacterium. GTDB lineage: Bacteria > Verrucomicrobiota > Kiritimatiellia > RFP12 > UBA1067 > WRJS01. The sequence goes on along the minus strand of WRML01000202.1, from coordinate 3,908 downwards.
AGATGTGCTTGTTGTACTTGACCGCCTCCATGATCGCGGGGTGGTGGATATGGTCAGGCGTGATGACGGTGACAGCGTCAATCTGGTCCTTGACCTCCGCCAGCATCTTGCGGTAGTCCTTGTAGATTTTCGCGTTGGGGTATTTCTCGCGCACCCATTTCAGGCTCTCCTCGCTGACGTCGCAGAACGCGACGAAATCCTCGTCCGCCATCTGCTTGAGGTCTCCCCTCGCCTGCCCGTCCGTACCGATCGCGGCCAGCCTCACTTTCCGTTTCGCATCCTGGGCAACGCCCTGCAACGGAATCACCTGCAAACCTACGGCAGCGCCTGCCGCCTTCAAAAACGTCCTTCTTTGCATAAGCACTCCTTCTCAATTCATAAAACGATGACACATAGTATACGCGCGACGGGCGCGTGTTTCAACTCAAAATGATATCTTTTTGCCCCTGTTTTTCGCGCAGGCCCCGGGCGACGTGGATCGCCCTCCCCGTGGAGGGGTCGGTGCCGGTGTGGTACATGGCGGTGGACCACGTGGAGGGGGTGGGGGTGAAGACCTGCACCTGCTCGGGGGTGAGCCGCAGCCGCTGGGTCGCGAAACGCTTGAGCTCGCGCATGTCCGCGTCCGTGCACCCGGGGTGCGCGGCGATGAGGTAGTACGTCAGGAACTGCCTCTTGCCCGCCCGTTTGCTGGCCCCCTCGAATTGCTCCTTGAACGCCAGCAGGCTGTCGGTACCGGGCTTGCCCATCATCCGCAGCACAGGGGGGGAGGAGTGTTCGGGCGCGAGCTTGATCTGTCCGGAGACGTGATACCTCGCCAGCTCCTCGATGTAGCGCGCGCCGCACGGCGCGTCGGCGGCGACCAGGTCGGGGCGGATGCCGGAGGCGACGAAGACGTGGCGCACGCCCGGCAATTCCCGCAGCTTGCGCAGGAGAGCGATCTGGGCGGTATGGTCGGGCTTGAGCGACGGGCAGGGGGACGGCCAGAGGCAACGCTTGCCGGGACACGCGCCGTGGTCGCGCTTGCGGGCGCACTCGAAGCCGTACATGTTTGCGGTGGGGCCCCCGACGTCGGCGATGACCCCGCTGAACTTCGGGTGGCGCGTGAGCCGCGCCGCCTCGTCGAGGATGGACCGCTCCGAGCGGCTGGTGACGCGCCGCCCCTGATGCGCGGAGATCGCGCAGAAGTTGCACTCGCCGTAACAGCCCCGGTGCGTGGTGATGGAGAAGCGGATCGTGTCCCATGCGCGGACGCGGCCCTTGGGGGCGTGGACGGGGTGGGTGTCCAGCGTGAACGGAAGCGCGTAGACCGCGTCTAGCTCCGCCGTGGAGAGGGGTGGGGTAGGGGGGGTATGCACGAGGCAGCGCGTGTCAACCTCCTGCACCAGCGGCCGCGCGGTGTGCGGGTCCTGGTTCGCGCTGAACAGGCGGAACATATCGAGGAACGCGGCGCGCCCGTCGTCCGTTTTCGTGGCGACGGCCGCAAACGGCGGAAGCGTGACGGCGTTCGGGATGTCGAGCGTCTGCTTGGGCGCGGCGTAGCAGATGCCCGGGAGGTCGTGCCACGCCTGATTGCGCTGTAGGCGTTTCGCGATCTCGACGACGGTGCGCTCTGCCATGCCGTAGGCGAGGATGTCCGCCTTCGCGTCGAACAAGATCGGGCGACGGACGCTGTCCGACCAGTAATCGTAATGCGCGATGCGCCGGAGGCTCGCCTCGATGCCGCCGATGACGATCGGCTTGCACGGCTTGAACGCGGAGCGGATGAGGTTGCAGTAGGCGATGACCGCGCGGTCGGGGCGGGCATTGTTCTCGCCGCCTGGGGTGAAGTCGTCCTGACGGCGACGCTTGCCTGTCGCGGTGAAATTCGCGACCATCGAATCCACGCACCCGCCCGTGACCCCCCAGAACAGGCGCGGCTCACCCAGGCGGCGGATGTCGTCGCGCGAGGCAACGTCGGGTTGCGCGATGACGGCGGTACGGAACCCCGCCGCCGTCAGGACGCGCCCGACGAGCGCGGTGCCCGAGAACGGCGTGTCGAGATACGCGTCGCCCGAGACGAGGATGACATCCGGCGCATCCCATCCGAGTTTTTTGATTTCGCCTATGGTGCTTGGGAGAAACATGGTGAGAGTATGACGTAACGCCCCGCCCAAGGCAATCTCAAATTGTTAGTTTTTAGTTTCTAGTTTTTAGTTGTTGAAATGTTGGGAGCGCGGCGGTGTGCCGCCGCTTTTGACGCAACCTATGGAGTGCGGTGGCTCGCCACCGCTTTCCGTCGCGTGGGCTCGCCCACGCGCGATACGGCGGCAAGCCGCCGAAAACAAAGCGGTGGCTGTATGCGCCCCCGCAGGGGGAAACCCACCGCACTCCATAGGTTACGTTGTTTCAAAAAAACTGCCGCCCGTTTTCGGGCGGCAGCCCCCCTTGCCCCGATCCGTACAACGAACAATAAAACAAAACGGTCGGGGCCTCGGGGGAAGTTCTAAAGTGCGGGATTTCTAAAGTTCTAAAGTTTTGTCAGCATTGCCGTCGTAGTCCCGTAGTCACGTAGTCCCGTAGTCAGGACGGGGGACTACGTGACGACGTGACGACGTGACGTTTGCAGAGCCTCTGGAGTGCGGTGGCTCGCCACCGCTTTCCGTTGCGTGGGGTTCCCCCCGTGCGGGGGCGCATACAGCCCACGCGCGATACGGCGGCGAGCCGCCGGAAACAAAGCGGTGGCGAGCCACCGCACTCCATAGGTTGCCGCTTCCCTTACGGGTTGATCCACAGCGCGGGACGGAAGCCAAAACTTGTCATGTCGATGTTGTTTCCAATCATGTTGATGGTGCCACCCGCGCTGACGGTAATGCCAACGTAGGTCGAATTGGCGCCAGGCGAACGGAGCCACCACCAGCTGTTTCCATATTCTGGATGATTGTGGTTTTGCGCTGAACGTGATGCGTGGGCACTGGTACTGGGATTGCCGTTGCCGTCATCTCCCGGGAGGTATTTGTACACCTCCGTGAGGCTCAGCGGGAAGACGACGCCCCCGGTGTCGTTCTCATCTGAAACATCCGCGCCCGGGGCTGTGATGGTGCTTGCATAGGTGATGAGCAGGGTGGAATCAAACGTGGTGTTCCACGGGGCGCTACTCGCTTCAGAAACCAGTAAGGACGGCTTCATGGCGATGGCTCTCATGTCGCCGCCGTTGTCCGCCCACCATGTGTCCATGACATCCTTCAAAGACACGAGGGAATACGGTCTCCAGTAGTTTTGGGTATCCCACGGTGTGCCGGTCGTATTCGAGCCCCCGTCAATACCGTAATCCGAGCCGTGAACCTTCGTGGTCATGATGAGCTTCTTGCCGCCAACCTCGTCAAGCACGATCCACTCGACATTGTTGTTGGTGAACGTGCCACCGACGGGCGTATCGCCGGGACCGGGGGGCAACGGCGCGTCCGCCGCGTAGAGGCGGAAGAATTTCTTGGTGTCCGAGCCGACGCTGACGTTCGCGCCGCCGAGGCCCTTGGGCGCCTTCACGTTGTCCACCACGTCCCAGTTCACGAGGTCGCTTGACTCCTCGAGGCGCAGGTCGTCGGCGCTTCTGCCCTGGGGGGTCTCCCACTGGAGGGTGACGCTTCCGCCGTTGACCGTGATGCCAGTGATGGGGAGGGGGGTGTCCGCGGCCGTCGCTCGGCCCGCGATGACGAGTGCGGCGAATGCCGCCATTATGCTTCTGATGCTCATGTGCGTGTTCCTTTCATTACGCAAAGATGCCGCCCCCACCACCATGGCAGGGGACGGCTTTCCCGGGGGAAATCGATAAGAGATACGGCTCGCGAGGAGGCACGGAGTGCCGAAGCCCGCCCTCCAGGACATTGTACGGCTCGCGAGGACGCTCGCCCTCCAGACATTGTAGAGTGGAG
>WRML01000201.1 GCA_009777165.1 Kiritimatiellota bacterium | reverse complement strand
GCCAGCCACCCCGGACCCCCTTGGAGGGCGAGCGTCCCCGCGAGCCGATCCCCCTAGAACACCGCGAGGCCGGGGAGGGGGGATGAGCGGTCTATGACGAGCGTGTACATGGGTGAATGAGGAATTAGAAATTAGAAATTAGGAATGAGGAATGAGGAATTAGGAATGAAAGGAAGAACGAGGAAGAATGAGGAATGAAAGGATGTTCGATTCCTAATTCATAATTCCTAATTCCTAATTGATGTTTCATGCTAGGGCTCCAGTTGGGGGGGCGAGCGGGGGTCTGGGGAAGGGATGATACACTCGATGGCAGTCGACGGCACTCGATGGCAGTCGATGGCTTTCGATAGCGTTCGACGGCGTTCGACGGCTCTCGGTCGCAAGCTGGATGGTGTTTCCGGTGATGTCTGCACCTGCGGTAAAGTTCAATGGTCTCTCTTTCTTTTTTTCGGGTGCCATCGAGTGCATTCGGAAATCCTTCCCTACACTTCCTGCCTCCCCTTGATTGCGCGTTTGAGTGTCAGGGGGTCGGAGTAGCCCACGCCGCTGTCCGCAGGCAGGCCGAACGCCAGGCGCGTCACGCGGAGGCCGAGGGGACGGAGCATCTCGCTGATGTACCCGGCCGTGAGGTCCCCCTCCATGTCCGTGCTGAGCGCGAGCAGAATCTCGCGTACCCCCCCGTCGCCCAGACGCTCGACCAGCTCGCGCAGGCGCAGCTCCGACACCCCCGTCTGGCGCGACGGCGAGAGCTTGCCCATCAGCGCGTGGTAACGCCCGTTGAAGCCGCCGGACCGCTCGATCTGCACGATGTCCGCCGGCTCCTCGACCACGCACAGCAGCGACGCGTCGCGCGTGTCGTCCGCGCAGAGCTTGCACGGCACGGCCCCCTTCGCGGCGAACCCCCCGCAGACAGGGCAACAGCAGACCGTGTCACGCGCCTCCTGCAACGCCGCCGCGAGGGGGTCGAGCAACACGTCGGGCCGGCGCATCAACGCGAGCGCGGCACGTTCGGCCGAGCGTTTGCCGAGCCCGGGCAATTTGGAGAGCGCGCGGATCAGGTTGTCAACCGCCGGGATCATGTGCGGGTCAGCCTCCGAAGATTGAACCCATGTCGCCGGACTGCATCATTTTCGCCATGGCTTCTTGAGTCCTCGCCTTCACCTGTTTGAGCGCACCGTTGACGACGGTGGTCAGCATCGTCGCGAACCGCTCGGGCTTCCCCGAGGCAATCTCCTTCAACGTCTCTGGCGACACTTTGATCGAAAGCACGGTGAAGTCCCCGCGCACGACACATGTGATGCCACCGTTGCTGTACTCCGAGGTAATCGCCTCAATCTCCGACTGGATACGCTTGGTTTCCTTACGCATCTGCATCGCCTGTTTCACTTGGTCAAACACACCCATAAAAATTCTCCTTAAAAGGTTAAGGCAAATAATATACCCTAAATCCCGCCCGACTTCAACAGCGACGGCAAGGATCGGCAAGGATTTGTGTGAACGGGGAATGCCTGTCATTCACCTGTTCGTGATCGCGTCAAGGTCGTTCTTCAGGCGTTCGCTGAGGATTTTGTTGCCCGTGCTGTTCAGGTGGTTGCCGTCGTAGTAGTCATTGTCCGTCAGCGGGGTGTCGCGGTAGTCGAGGCAGATGCCGCCTTCGGCGGTGATGAACGCGATCATCTCGTTGTACCGTACCTGTGCCTCGGGTGGAACCCCGGCGAGGTAGGCAGGGTGGCACGGCATCTGAACAAACACCATCGGGATCCCCGCCTCCTGACACACATGGATTGTCTCGCGCACGATCTTCTCGTGGACCTGGTGGGCGGTCTTGAACACAGGGTCGGTGCGTCCGTAGTGCCGCTCGATCTCGGCCTGGACAAACGGCACGTCCGGCTTGGACACGAACAGCGAGTCCGTCTGTTCCAAGAACCCGGAGAGGTAGTCGCCTTTCCCCTTTTTCGCCTTGAATGCGACGCGCGTGTTCATGACCATAGTGTACGTCCCTGTCAGTAGCCCCTTGGCGCGGTCGGCGAGCGTGTCCTCCGGCGCGAACAGATTCCACATTTCCGGCGACGTGACCATCAGCGGGAAGAACCGCGCGCGGTTGTACGCGTAGGAGCCCGGATTGTCACCGGTGTTGCAGAACGCGACGGGCGAATGCGGCCCGAAGCCCGTCACCACTACGGCGGGCTTGCCTTTCGCCCGCTTCAGCGCGTGGCGGATTTTAATCAGCGACACATAGTGCGGCTCGCTGTACACCGCCACGTTCACGGCATCGGGGAAAAACGACTGCGCGAAATTATAGACGACCTGCGAGTCGCCCGCGAACAGGACATCCGTCTGCGCGGGCAGCGTGAGGGCCCGCGTGAAGTAGCGGAAATGGACAACGGCACTCACCGCGATGACCACCGTCAGCGGCAGCCCCATCAAGAGAAAAATGTTCTGTAAGAAACGTTTCATCGTTAGAACTGAAAATAGATGAAGACCTGTTGTGCGCCACAATGTTTGGCGATGACGTACACGATACCCCAGTAGATGAACAGCCGGACGGGCCGCCTGCGGGGCAGGCGCGCCAAGCCGTGCTGTTCCCGGCGGTTGACCCACTCCACACCGAGCAGGAGCGCGACAAACCCGGCGGTGTTCCAGAATTCCCCGCACGCATCCGGGAACACGAACGTGAAACCGCCCGCGAACGTGAACATCTGCTTGAGCCACCGGCACGTCTCCGTGATGTTGGGGGCTCGGAAGACGGGCCAGCTCAGCATCAGCAGCATGGCGGTCGAGAGCATCAGGAGTAATTCCTTTAGCGACGGCAGGAAGCGGTCAACCGCCACGATGTCCTTGTACTTGCGGTGCGCCCCCATCAGCATGAACGGCAGGAAGAACACACCCTGTACCAGGCCGAAGAGGATGTACGTCCAGTTCGCGCCGTGCCACAGGCCGCTGAACAGGAAGACGATGAACGTGTTGCGTACCTGCTTCGCTTTCGGGACGCGGTTACCGCCCAGCGGGATGTACAGGTAATCGCGGAACCACGTCATCAGCGACATGTGCCAGCGTTGCCAGAACTCCGCGATGTTACGCGAGAAATAGGGGAACGCGAAGTTGCGCCGCAGGTGGATGCCGAACAGGCGCGAACAGCCGATCGCGATGTCCGAGTAACCCGAGAAATCACCGTACACCTGGAACGCGAAGCACGACATCCCTAGCCATTTCGCCAATCCGGGTGTCGCGACGGAATCCCCCACCAGCGCTTCGACCATCACCGCGCAGTTGTCCGCGATGACCATCTTCTTGAAGAACCCCCACAACATCTGCCGGCAGCCGTCAACCGCCTGGGCGTAATCGAATGTGCGGCGCACGAGGAACTGCGGCAGCAGGGTCGTCGCGCGCTCGATAGGCCCGGCGACCAGTTGCGGGAAGAAGCTGACGTACGCCGCGAACGCCACGAGGTTACGCGTCGGCGCCAACTGCTTGCGGTACACGTCAATCGTGTAGCTCAGTGTCTGGAATGTGTAGAAGCTGATGCCGACGGGCAGGATGATGTTCACGGTGGGCGGATGCGCCTGAAACCCCATCGCGTTGAGTAGCGCGACCGCCTCTTGGGCGAAAAAGTTGAAATACTTGAAGACGCCCAGCAACCCGAGGTTCAGCACGAAGCTCAGCGTCATCCGCGCCTTGCGCCCGCGCTCCCAGCGTTCATCCGCCAGTGCCAACGCCCATGCCCACACCGTGCTGCAGACGATCAGGATCAGGAAACGCCAGTCCCACCACCCGTAGAACACATACGACGCCGTCACGACCAGCACGTTCTGCAACCGCAGGCTCCGTTGCGTCACGAACCAGTACAACACCCAGACGACCGGGAGGAAAACGAAAAACGGGATGGAGCTGAAGAGCATGGCGTGTTATTCCACGCACCACAGCGCGTGGTGCGAACGGACGTAAATCCGCTTGCCGACGAACGCAGGCGTTGCGGAGACGGGGTCCCCCATCGGGTTGGTCGCGAGTTCCTTGCCCTCGCGGTCCGCCGAGAACACGCGGAACATGCCCTCCTCGCGGTCCGCCACATACAGCCGATCCCCCGCGACAATCGGGGAGGCGTAATACCCGTCGCGTAAAACATGAGCCCAGACCAGTTTCCCGTCCGCGAGGTCATGACAGGCGATGTCCCCCGCGTCCGTCGCATAGAACACGAGCCCGTTGTGGATCAGCGGACTGGAGACATCCGGGAGGTTCCCATCGTCCCACTCCCACAGCTTCTGCGGCTCCCCCTCGGGCGGCATCTTGAACGCGATCATCTTCGAGTACATGTTCGCGGCGACCCACACGTCCCCCTCCCACGAGAGCGACGGCGCGACCTCCCCCCCCACCGCCTTGACCTGCCACAGCTTCCTGCCCGTCGCCATCTCCATCCCCCAGGTCTGGTCACACGCATGGATCAGGAGCATGGGCTTGTCGCAGACGGGCATCACGAGCGGCGTCGCCCACGACATCCCCACCTCGCGCGGCGTCTCCCAAATCGTCTGGCCCGTGTTCGTGTCGAGCGCCAAGATCCGCGAACGCTCCTCATGATCCCACTGCACCAGCAGCATCTCGCCGCAGTAGACCAGCGAGGACCCGTGGCCATAGGAGTTCTTCGGCCGCCCCAGGTAAACCTGCCACGCGACATTCCCGTCGTGGGTCAGCGCCACCAGGTCCCCCGTACTGAAAACGGCGTAAACGTGTTTCCCGTCGCACGCCGGAGTGGGAGCCCCGAAGCCCGCATCCTCGAAAACCTCCGGCAGTTTGCCCCCCCCCTTCTCGCCGTCCTCGATGGCCTTGTCCCACAGCAGGGCCCCCGTCTCCGTGTCATACGCCAGCACGCGGCGCGCATTCCCGTCGCCCGTCGTGACGAACAGGCGCCCCCCCCAGACGACCGGACTGCTCGCCCCCGTGTAGTCAATGTCGGTTTTCCATTTGACCCCCCCCCCCTTCTCCCCCCCCCACCCCACGGGGGGGGGGGCGGGGGGGGCGCGGCCCGCGCCGGGGGGCCCCCCCCGGGCC
>WRML01000200.1 GCA_009777165.1 Kiritimatiellota bacterium | reverse complement strand
GCTTTCATGCGTGGGGCTTGCCCCACGCGCCAGTGCCCGAGCACACACACGCGCCCCCCCCTACAACCGTCCCCGCGCGGGGGCAAGCCCCCGCGACGGAAAGCGGCGGCGAGCCACCGCACTCCAGAGGTTGCGCCTTCTCGACACAGGCGCGAGGGCTTTCAGCCTTTGGTGTCAACACGCCCTGGCAACTGGAAACTGGCAACCCCACTCGCGCCCCGCAAGGCAATGGCTCACATTAAAGATGATTTCACAATACGAAGTGTCGTAAAATTGTTTTTACAAAGGGATGAAAGTCTTCTGACAAAGGTGGGGGGAGCCTCCTGTTCCCTGTATGCCTTGGGGAACAGGAGGCCCCCCCATTTTTGATGGCTGAAAACCCTCGTCCTACCAAAGGGTCGAAAGCCCAGCAAGCGGCAACCTAAGAGACCGGACGAAAAGGTGTTGCAGCCCCCCCTGTGTCCCCTCCATCCCCTGCGTTACCTTGTGCCTTGCTCACTCTTTCATCCCGTACTTTCGGATGAGGCGCTGGAGGTAGGCGCGTTCGATGCCGGCCTCTTTTGCGGAACGGGAGATGTTCTGTCGGTTGCGGGCGAGCACGGCATTGAGGTAGGCTTTCTCGAACTCTTCGATGAGGTCGTTCTTCGCGTCCTTGAAGGGTTTGTCCGTTGCGAACGCGGTCTCGGGCTGATCCCCCCCCCGTCCTGTGCGGAGGGTACCGATGCTCAGGAACGCGCTGAGGTTGACAGGGCGCTTCTCGCTGTAGAACGCGAGCTCGATCAGGTTACGCAGCTCGCGGACGTTACCGGGCCACTCGTGGCGCTTGAGGATGTCCATGGTGCGGTCGAAGTCGGCGATTTGCGCGAGGGCCCCCTCGCCGTGGAGTAGCGTGATGAATTGCTTGACGAGCAGGGGGATGTCCTCGCGGCGGCGGCGCAGGGCCGGGAGCTCCAGATGCACGACGGAAAGGCGGTAGAAGAGGTCCTCGCGGAAACGCCCCTCGTTGACCTCGTGGGCGAGGTTGCGGTTCGTGGCGCTGATGATGCGCACGTCGATCTTGCGGACCTTGTTACACCCGACGCGCCGGATCTCGCGCTTCTCCAAGACGCGCAGGAGCTTGGGCTGGAGGTCGGGGGAGAGGTCGCCGATCTCGTCGAGGAAGACGGTGCCGCCGTCGGCGATCTCGAAGGCGCCCTGGCGGTCGGCGTTCGCGCCGGTGAACGCGCCCTTGACGTGCCCGAAGAGCTCGCTCTCGATGAGCTCCTTGGAGATCGCGGCGCAGTCAATGACGATGAAGGGTTTTGCCTTGCGGTGGGAGAGGTTGTGGATCTCCTCGGCCAGGACCTCCTTGCCGGTGCCAGTCTCGCCCGTGATCATGATGGTGACATCGGACGGCGCGTAGGTCTCGACGAGGTAGAAGATGCGGCGCATGGGGATGGAACGGCCGGACATCTTGCCGAGTGCCTCGCTGGAGGAGAGCGGGATGTCGCTCGCGTCCTGGAGCGGGCAGAAGACGATGCGGCTCTTGCCCAGCTGGATCTCCGAGCCAGGCGCGAGGTGCGCGGAGGAGACGCGCACGCCCTGCACGAGCGTCCCGTTCGTGCTGTTCAGGTCGCGGATCTGGTAACCAGACTCCTCGACGATGATCTCGCAGTGGCGTTTGGACACGGTCGAGTCATCGACCACCAGGTTGTTGTGGGGGCCGGAGCCGATGGTGAACGTGTCGCTGTTCACGAGGAACTCGCGCCCTTGCAACGGCCCGCTGATCATCAGCAGCTTGGTTTTCCTGACCCTGAGCAGGTTCCCGCTCTCCTTCACCGACAACACCAGCGTCGCCGGGGAGAGGTTATTTGTCTGGTCGTCTTTCATACGTTACACCTTCGATCTGAAAAAAATCCACTGCACCCGATTGAGATGCGTATAATATAACGCATGCCTACGGAAGTACGCAAGCGGGAAATAAAAGGAACATTCTCACATGACATCGCCGGCCGTCAAAACCGAAAAGCCAACGGGTGATTATCTGGTAGCGGGGGTTGGATTTGAACCAACGACCTTCAGGTTATGAGCCTGACGAGCTACCAAGCTGCTCCACCCCGCAATCGGTTTTCTGGCGCGCCTCGCAGGAGTTGAACCTGCAACCTTCTGATCCGTAGTCAGATGCTCTATCCAATTGAGCTAGAGGCGCGTGAAGTGTTACAGTATCAAAAAAACCGTCCGAACCGCAAGCAGAAAATGCAGGAATTTCAAAAAAGTGTTTTTCAGCACAGATGACGGTGTGCCGATGGGTATTCCACGCGTTCCCGTTGTTTGCGCGTGAGGCCGGATGACAAGGGAATAAGAGGCTATCCAAGAAATTCCGCTAAGCTGTCTTTCCAATGCGGCATCGGGGGAAGCCCTGATTGGCGTAATTTGTTTTTCCCGAGCCGTGTATCAGCAGGGCGGGGTGCGGGGCGCGGATAGTCGGACGTTGTGCAGGGAATGACTTTTTGCGGAATGCCCCGCAACCGGAAAATCTCGCACGCGAAATCGTACCATGTCGCCTCGCCCTCGCACGTCAGGTGAAAGACGCCGCCGAGTTCGGGGCGTTGCAGCAGCAGCAACACGTGACGGGCAACAGCCCGCGCGCTGGTCGGATTTCCGCGCTGGTCGTTCACGACCTTCAGCTCCGGGCGGCGCCCGTCCGCCAATGCCAGCATCGTGTGAACGAAACTAGGCCCCCCCTCCCCATATAACCACGCGATCCTCGCAATGACCGCATGTGGCATCATCGCCTGAATGCGCCGTTCGCCTTCAACCTTGCTTTGCCCGTAAACCGTTTTCCCTCCATCCGCGAAATCCGTTTCCGAAAAGGGTCCAGACACATCACCGGAAAAAACGTAGTCGGTCGAAATCGCAATCAGTCGGGCGTTGTAAGTGGCACAGGCGCGGGCGACGTTCTCCGCGCCAGTCGCATTGATACGGAACGCCAGTTCCCGTTCGTTTTCGCAACGGTCAACGGCGGTCATCGCGGCGCAATGAATCACGCAGTCGGGGCGGTGCACGGCAAGCGCGGCGTCAACCTGTGCGATGTCTGTGATGTCGGTCTCGAGGTCAGTCGGAACCAGTTCAAACGCATGCAGTTCCCGGAGTAATGTCCGCCCCAACATTCCTTTCGCACCTGTGATCAGAATCTTCATGTGTTGATGCCGTTAACGTCCTGTTGGGAACATCCGCCGCGATTCGAAGGGGAAGGCGTCCTCGAGGTGACGGATGGTGGGGGGGGCCGGGTCGTCAGGTTGGCCGAGGACCTCGAGGACATCGAAACGGTAGAACAGGTCGGGGTGTTTTGCGTTCCGCAGGTACGCCGCCGCCGCGCGGTTCAACGTGTGACGCTTCGCTTTGTCGACCGCACGCGCGGGTCGCCCGAACTCCTCCCGGCGGCGCGTCTTGACCTCGGCGAACACCAGCGTCTCACCTTTCTTGGCAATGATGTCAATCTCGTCGCGGCGGTTTGGGCGCACGTTTCGTCCCAGCACCTGAAACCCATCCTTCCTCAAAAACGTCGCTGCCAACGCTTCGCCCCATTTCCCGACATCGGCAGCACACGGCTTCTGTGCCGCAGGGGCCTTTGGACGCGAAAACAACAAACTGAATAACGGAAACCTGAAACAAGTTTTTTTCATGTGTGGACTGTACCATCCCCGCACCTGAAGCGCAACCTTTTTTCTCCCGGTTTGCCCCGTTTTGCAGATCCGAGTACAGCCCATCTACTGTCTTTTTTCGGAGGATTATGCAATGAGTTGCGTTACAACGTAACGAAACACAGCCGCCTGTGCCCTTTCTCATTCATCCTTCACCGCAACGGGCACACCGTGAAAACGGCGTTACTCCACGTTCCCCGGCATCCATACCGCGAGGACGGTGTCAACGATTGCGCGGGAGAGTTCCTTGGCGATACGCGGGTGGGCATTCTGCATCCCGGTGAGCATGTCGTCGTAGGTCAGGAACGTCGTGGTACCGTACACCTCGACCGCATTGAGCAGTAATTTCCCTGTGCTGCGCTCGACCAGCGTAATCTCCGCAATCAGGGTATAGCGGTTCTCCGCGGCGCGTGATCCATACGAGCGGTCAAACCGGACGGCGGCCATCTCCCCGCGTTTCACCGTGCCCTGCAATTCCAGCGACGCATCCTTCCATGATTGGAGTTTCATCGTGCCTTCGCGCTGGAACTCGCGCAGCACATACTGCGTGACCGTCGTGCTGGTCTCTGGATACCCCGTCTCGTTCTCAAAGACGGCAACGGCAATGGTGCGCAACTCCTCCGGCACACCCGACGTGAGACGGTAGGATGCGCACCCAGTCAGCAGGACACTCCATGCCACCGTCAACCCGAGACCCCTCACGATGTGTATTTGTTTCATCATTTCCCTCCGTTTAAATTGACCACACTCGACACGACGACAATGACTCGGAACCTCCTTTTGTGTCGAATGAGAAAACCAGTGTGCCATTATAGTGAAAACCCCTTTCGTGTTTTCCATTACTTTGTTTTCGGCGGTGCTTGTTTCGCCTCAAGCGCCGCCACACGCGCACAGACACGGTCCGCATACTTTGAATCCCTGAACTCCCGCAGGAAATTGTTATACGCCATCAGTGCCGCCTGTCGGTTACGCTGGCGGGTGTCATAGAACACCGCATTTTTGTAACACAGTTCCTCAAGCTGCGTGTTGAGCTCGTCCAGCCACTTGGTCATCTGCTCAATCTGCGGGTGGCGCGGCATCCGTGTGGTCACCGCCTTCAAGAACAAAATGGCGTCTCGGCAGTACGCCTCGTTGTAGGTGTTCTTACGGGCGCGGTCGTAACGGCATTTCGCGGACAGGTACGCGGCATCCGTGGCGTGGTCGGTCTCCCCGTAACGGTTGAGCAACCCGTCGTAAACCTTGATGGCCTCGTCCGTCTCTTTCTCCAATGTGCGGATCCCCCCCACGATCAGCATCGCCTGCGGCGCGAGCGGTGAACTCGGGGCGTTACGGACAATCTGCTCGAAACGCTGACGGTCGGCATCCGTGCCACTCAGTACCCACCCGAACA
>WRML01000199.1 GCA_009777165.1 Kiritimatiellota bacterium | reverse complement strand
CGCGATGCCGCCGTTCGTCACGGAAGAGGTGTCGAACGCGGTCGCGCGGGTGACGGTCGGGGTGTCGAACGTGTGGTGCCGGGCGGGGGATATGTTCGCAGTCGAGGGGCTGCGTTCGGCAATCCCGTTCACGTGGTCGGCGGCGGGGGGGGTGGCGTTCCCGGACGCGCCGAGCCTCGCGTGGGAGCGGATGTCGCTGGACACGCTCGACATCGAGCCGACGGGGTTTGCGCTGGCGAATGCGGACGGCGCGGTGGACATCCGCACGGGGGTACGCTGCGCGGGGAGCGCGTTGAACATTCAGGTGCTGGCGCAGGTGCCGCTGGATGACCCGATGCGGCTGACGGCGGGGTTTGAGATACCGGACATGGTGCTGGAGCCGGAGGACGCACTGGCGGTCTGGATGCGGAAGATGGACAGCGAGACGCACGTCACGGGCAGTCTCGCGGTACGGGCGGACTTACGTCTGCTGGGGAGCCAGCCGTACATCCTGGGGCAACTGGACGTGGCGGACGGCCGCCTGACGCGCGAGGATGTGGACATCTCGGGCATACGGGTGTCAGTGCCGTTCGAGGTGGGCGTGGAGGTGCGGACGGTCGGGCGGCCTTTCATCTCGTTCGAGGCAATGAAAGCGGGCGATGCCCGTTTAAGCAGGGGACGGCTCGATTTCCAAGTGTCGCCGAAGGAATTTTTCATTGACCGACTGGAGGCGGATTTCTGTAAGGGCAAGATATACACGTACTCGATTCACCTGGACCCGCAGAACCCGAACGCGGAGGTGACGATCTATGCGGACCGCATTGACTTGGGTGAGATGCTGGCGCCCGCGCTGCCGTTCCGGGCGGAGCGGGTCGAGGGCGTGCTGTTCGGGCGTTTCCCGCTCGCGATTGACAACGGGAATATCCGCCTGAAGCCCGGCTACCTCTACTCGTTGCCTGGGCAGGGGGGCACGTTCCGCGTGGACAACAGCCACGACCTGGAGCCGTGGCTGGCCATGGCTGGCGTGCAGGAGGACGTGAACGCGCCGCTGGCAAAGGCCCTGGGCGATATGGATTTCAGTGCGATACGGATTGAGTTGGACACGAACGAGAAGGACGGCGACGCAGTGCTGTGCCTCGGGTTGTCAGGACAATCGAATGACAAGGAGTGGCCCGTGCCGATTCAGTTGAACGTGAACGTGCGCGGGCGGCTCGAAACGGTGTTGAACATGGTACTGAAGATGTCCCAGAAGAAAGGAGAGACGCAATGAGGAGAGTATGGAGGGCTGCCCTGTCGGCAGTGATAATGGCCTCGGCCTTTAGCGGTTGCATAAAGGCCAAGGTGGAGACGACACATGAGATCAAGCCGATTCAGATCACGCTGGATATTAACCTGAAGCTTCAGAAAGAACTTGAGGATTTCTTGGATTTGGATTAACGGAAAGGAAAGGATGTTGACCATGAAAAAGATGATGGGCATTGTGTTGGCGTTGGTGGTGGGGTTTGCGAGCGTGTCGTTTGCGGATGCGGTTTCGGACGCGAAGGACCGTCGCAAGGCGCGACGGGAAGAGGTCATTCAGATGCGGAAGAGCGGGGCGGCGGCAGAGGGCGATGACGGCTATCTCGTCGTGAAGAAGAAAGAGGCCGAGGCTGTCGCCAAGGCTGAGAACGCAGACCGTAAGATCGGCTACGAGGCCCTTGCCAAAAACAACGGCAAGACCGTTGCCGAGATCGGCAAGCAGGCCGCAGAGATACTCAAGAAACGCGCGGCGGAACAGTGAGGGAGATTTGAGATCGGAGACTTTTTTTGTCGGCAGCAGTCGAGTGCATTCGATGGCATTCGGCTGTTTTCGCCGATTGAAAAAGGCTCGCCGAACAACCAGCAACTCATTTCATGCACAATCCGCCATCCACGCTGATGGTCTGGCCGGTGATCCATGCGGCGGAGGCGGAGGCGAGGAAGCGGACGACACCCGCGACTTCTTCGGGGGTGCCGAAACGTCCCATGGGGATTGACGCGAGCTGCTTGGCGCGGCGCGTGTCGGGGATGCCGGCGGTCATGTCGGTGGTGATGATGCCGGGGGTGACGGCGTTGACGGTGATACGTGATGCTGCGAGCTCACGGGCGGCGGTTTTGCACAATCCCAACAACCCAGCCTTGGACGCGCTGTAGGCGGCACGCATGAGGTCGCCCATCAGCCCGGCATCGGAGGAGATGTAGATGATGCGCCCGGCGCGTTGACGCGCCATGCCGCGCGACACGGCCTTGGTCAGCAGGAATGCGGAGTCGAGATTTGAAGACATCACTTCGCGCCAGTCGTCAAACTTCGTGAGGGCAATCAGATTGTCCTTGATAATCCCGGCGTTGCACACGAGCGTGTGTATCGGACCGAGCTGTTGCTCGACGGCCTTGACCAGCTCCGTGACCTGCTCGGGCTGGGCGATGTCCGCGCAAAAGCGTTCCGCCGTGCCGCCCGCCGCCCGTATCTGCGCGACCGTCTTGGCGGCGGCATCCTCGGACGAATGGTAATGCACGGCAACGGTAAAGCCGTCTTGCGCGAGCGCAAGCGCAATCGCGCGTCCGATTCCCTTTGCGGCGCCTGTGATGAGTGCGGTCATAGTGCTTCCTTTTTTTTCTCGCAAAGACGCAAAGATGCAGAGACGCAGGAAAATTGTTGATAGGGAACGATGAAACAAAATGCCATTCTCATTCCTCTGCGGCTCTGCATCTTTGCGTCTCTGCGAGAGAACAAAACCGTTTACGGCACCAAGAATTGCGCGGTCAGTGCGGATGCTTCCGCGCGGACGGCCTGTTGCGTGGCGGTGTTGGTGATGTCGGCGAGGATGTCGGCGATCCAGTTGCCGATCTTGCGCATCTCCGGTTCCTTCATGCCGCGCGTGGTGACGGAGGCGGTGCCGATGCGGATGCCGGAGGTGACGAACGGGCTGTTGGCGTCGAACGGGATGGTGTTCTTGTTGCAGATGATGCCAGCCGCGTCGAGCGCGGCGGCGGCGTCTTTGCCCGAAAGCCCGTTCCGCGCGACGTTGACCAGCATCAGGTGGTTGTCCGTACCGCCGGAGACCAGGTGGAAACCGCGCGCGTTGAGCGTGACGGCCAGCGCCTTGCTGTTCGCGACGACCTGCTGGGCATACGCCCTGAACTCGGGCGAGAGGGCTTCGCGGAAACAGACCGCTTTGGCGGCGATGATGTTCTCGAGGGGGCCCCCCTGGAGCCCGGGGAAGACGGTTTTGTCAATCGCCTTGGCGAACGCCTCGCGGCAGAGGACCAGCCCCCCCCTCGGGCCACGCAGGGTCTTGTGCGTCGTGGTCGTGACGAACTCCGCGTAGGGTACGGGGTTCGGGTGTGCCCCCCCTGCCACAAGCCCGGCGATGTGCGCCATGTCAACCATCAGCATTGCGCCGACCGCGTCCGCGATGGCGCGGAAACGTGGGAAGTCCAAGGTGCGCGGGTAGGCGCTGGCCCCGGCGACGATGAGCTTCGGCTGTGTCTCTTTCGCGAGCGCTTCGAGCGCATCGTAGTCCAGTGCCTCGGTTTCGCGCGAGACGCAGTAGGGGACGATGTTGAAGAGCTGGCCGGAGAAGTTAACCGGGCTGCCGTGCGTGAGGTGGCCCCCCTGGTCGAGGCTCATGCTGAGAATGGTGTCGCCGGGCTTCAGCACCGAGAAATAGACCGCCATGTTCGCGGCACTTCCGCAATGCGGCTGCACGTTCGCGTGATCCGCGCCGAAGAGTTGCTTGGCACGGTCAATGGCAAGCTGCTCGGCGGTGTCCACGGGGATACAACCGCTGTACCAGCGTTTACCGGGGTAACCCTCCGCGTACTTGTTCGTCAGCACGCTGCCCGATGCCTCGCGGACGGCGCGGCTGACGGTGTTCTCGGATGCGATGAGGTTGATGGCGCTGTTCTCCTGCGCGATCTGTGCGCGGACGGCCGCATGGATCTCGGGATCGGCCGACGCGAGGAACGAAACCTCCGCCAGACGCTCCGCGCGTTCGAGCTTCGCGATGCGGCGCACATGGCGCTCGTCCGTTGAGAACGGCGTGTCGAGGAACGTGCGGACAATCGCGGCCGCCTCGTCGGCTGTCCCCTCCGCACCGGAAAGCACGAGGATGTTGCTGTCGTTATGGGCGCGCGCCTTCTGCGCCGCCTCGACCGACACGCACAACGCCGCGCGCACACCCGCGAAACGGTTGGCCGTCAGGCTCATCCCGATACCCGTCTTACAGATGAGGATGGCGGCATCCGCGTTTTTTTCGGCGACAGCCTCCGCCGCCTGAATGGCAACGTCGGCGTAATCGACAGCATCCTCCGTGTTCGTCCCGAGGTCGGTCACGGTACAACCGCGCGACGTCAAAAACGCCGTCACCGCATTTTTGACGGATACCCCGCCATGGTCACAAGCAATGATCAGTTTCATAATTCCCAATTTCCCAAAAAATGGAAGGTTAGTTATACCATAAGGGGAGGGAAAAGTAAACGGCAAAAGGGCGGCAAACAAAACAAACAAAAGGAGGGTGCAGGGGAATTATCTTAAGTCAAATCCAAACGTCCTGTGTTTCAGCGACAGGATGGGGGGGGCCTGCAGACGCTTGTAACGCGCCAACCCCTTGAACAACCGCCACAGGTTCTCCGTGTCGTTTGGGCAGGGCAGTTTTTCCGAAGCCGCCGTGGGGGGGGGATCACCCCCTTCCGTCCACGACGCGAAAAGCTTGTCATGCCACGGATAATAGAGGGGGTCCCCTTTGCCTTCGTCAACGTTCTGCTCTGGGCTCAACTCCGCGGACGGCACCAAATCAATCGACCCTTGGGGGATGATTTCCGCGCCGAAAATCTCCCGGTTGTAATATGCCGCGAGTTCCCAGACCTCTGTTTTCCAAAGATCCGCCAGCACCGCGAAGAATCCCGTCAGGTCGCCGTACATCGTGCCGTAGCCGATGGTCATTTCGGACTTGTTCGCGTTACACGTGAACACCCCCCCCCATGCGCTCGCCAAGGCCGCCAGCACGCGCCCCGAGCGGTCCCGCGCCTGGATGTTCTCGATGGAGAGGGGGGGGAGGGAAAGAACCGTTCTCCCTACCGCA
>WRML01000198.1 GCA_009777165.1 Kiritimatiellota bacterium | reverse complement strand
CCTGCGCGGGGGCAAGCCCCCGCGACGGAAAGCGGCGGCGAGCCGCCGCACTCCAGAGGTTGCGCCTTCTCGACACAGGCGCGAGGGCTTTCAGTCTTTGGCGGTAAGCGGACACGAGATTTTTTAAAATGCTCTAGCATTGCCAGTTGCGAGTTGTCAGTCCTGCGGGTACTTGGCGAATTCGGGATGGACGGGGTTTTGGAGGAGTGCTTTCCATTTTTCCTCCGTGTTGTGTTTTTTCATCATCGCTTGGATTTCGTCTTTGTTACCGCCGTCGATGACGGCTTTGAGACGCGTGGCGTTCTCGGGTATCGGGAACTCCACGATGAAATCCATCAGCATCCTGCCGCGTTCGTTCATTGTGTAAACGCCCGTCTCGTCGTTGAACGAATAGCCGTTTACCGTAAACAGACCCATTGCCAAAGCAGAAAGGAACGGGTTCTCAATGGGCGATTTTATGCGAGACCACGCCAGCAGTCCATCAAGGGAAAGGAGTTGTTTTTCCTCTTCGCCAAACAGCGTGAGGTAGAGCCAGTACTCGACGCACGGCTGAACCAACGCAATCTCTTTCAACGCATCCTTATCGCCGTCTTTCAGGAAAGCGTCGAAGGATTTCGTGTATTCCCCACCCGTTGGCTGGACGGGGTTCTCTTCGTCTGCGGACATTGGGTCTCTTCTGTAGACGCGGCTTGCAAAAACATGCGTGTTGTAATACGGCGAGATGGATTCGAACAGGATCGCTCCGTAAAAACTACCGGGGAACATCGTCAGTGGTCCCATTTCCTGTCCCTGACGCATATTCCTTAGGAAGCGCGCAAAGAAAATTTTTGTTTGCGGTAACTCCCTGAACCATTTCTCCTTGTCGTGGGCGATGATGCCTACAGGATCAAGTATCCCTTCTCCTACGGGCTCGATGTAAGCAAAAATCAACACCCCCGCATAGAATGAATACTTCGGGTCATCAAGGTAGAGGGTGAAATTCCGCAGGACAAACCGCGGGCTATACTTTGTTATTTTCTCCTCCAAGTCTTTCGGCACCTGCACTACCTTTGTCTTAATCGTTGCGTCAGGATTCCTTACGCTATGAGACTTTATCTCTCTCTCAATAATCTCATACTCCAAGCCTTCGGATGCCAGCCGCTCCATAATCCTTCTCAGCTCCTGCTCCTGTCTTTGGTACACAGGCTTGAGGATGTCGGTCTTTTCCGCATACCCTGTGATGAGCATCCCCATCACACCGAGTCCGATGATGATTACTTTTTTCACCGCTTACTCCTCCATGTTGAACACGTTCTTTGGTCGCTCGCCGAAGACCTGCGGGTACTTCCCGGGGTCGTAGTAACGGAGGGGTTCGGTTATGTTATCGAGATTCAAATCGCTCACCGATTGAACCGTGATAAACGTCCCGTCCGTGCGTTTCAACAATTTGCCGTTACAGAGCGTGAACAGCCGGTTGGTCATTACCCTTAGTCCTGCGGGTACTTGGCGAATTCGGGGTGGACGGGGTTTTGGAGGAGTGCTTCCCATTTTTCCTCCGTGCTGTGTTTTTTCATCATCGCTTGGATTTCGTCTTTGTTACCGCCGTCCATCACGGCTTTGAGGCGCGTGGCGTTCTCGGGGATCGGGAACTCGACGATGAAGTCCATCAGCATCTTCCCTCGCTCCTTCATCGTGTAAACGCCCGTCTCGTCGTTGAACGAATAGCCGTTTACCGTAAACAGACCCATTGCCAAAGCAGAAAGGAACGGGTTCTCAACAGGTGCGTTTATGCGAGACCATGCCAGCAGTCCTTCAAGCGCGAGGAGCCGCTTATCCTCTTCGCCGAACAGTGTCAGGTAGAGCCAGTGCTCCACGCACGGCTGAACCAGCGCAATCTCTTTCAACACATCCTTGTCGCCGTCCTTCAGGAAAGCATCGAAGGATTTCGCGTACGATGTGCCTGTTTTGTCCCCTGTGCCAGGCCAATAGCCGTACGGCAGGATGGGGCTGGTTTCGTTCATAATTAAGAAGGACGAATCTGTCCTCGGTTTGTATATCCGTTCCGCAAAAATATGCTCAATATGGTTTGGCGGCATGGACTCGAAAAGAACTGAACCGTAATAACCCTCGAGGGGAACCGTCTCCCTTTTCCCTGGCTGAAAATCACTGCAAATACTCATAGTAAGAAAAAGTTCTTTCTTTTTGGACAAATCCTGATTCCACCACAGTTCCTTATCATGGTTGATGATTGACTCTGGCAGGCTTGTCCCTGTCCCCCGTCCGAGAATCAGGATAGCCGCATAGAACGAATACTTCGGCTCGTCAAGGTACATGGCGAAATGCCAGCGGGCAAACCGTTGGTTGTACTTTACAACCTTCTCCCTCACGTCTTCCGGTATCCGTACTGTCGGCACTTTAATAAAGTATTCTTGCCTCATTTTGTTTGTCCTCGCCACAGTTTCGATAACAGCATCATATTTCAGACCTCCTGAAGCTGCCACCTCCATAATCCTTTGCAGTTCCAGTTCCTGTTCTTGGAAAATGGGTTTCAGGATGTCCGTTTTTCTCGCCTGTGCAATGAATGCACAGCCACATAGCATTATGGTCATTAATGGTTGGATTATTTTCATGTTGAGTTCTCCTTTTAGTTGTCCATGTTAAAGACGTTTTTGGGTTGCTCTCCGAATACCCCCGGGAACAGCCCGGGGTCGTAGTAATGAAGATGATCAGTCTGATGTTCCTCCAGATCAACCTGACCGATGTTTGTGATTGTCAGAGGCGATGTCGGGTATCCTGAGTGGTTTGTCGGGTGGCGCCGGGCAATCGTCTTGCCGTTCAGGAGATTGAACAGTTTTCCCTGTAATGCCCCGCCGCCCTGCTGGGTAATTGCCTTGTCCCCGCCCCACGGCACACCTGCCGTCTCCCCGAGGATTTCATTGACAAGGTTCTGCATAAAAGCCAACTTTGCAACCAGCGACATCCCCTGCACATCGCGTGCGCCATGGATGATTTCCCAGACGGACTTGTTCACAGTCGTCGGCATATTTTTGTTAAAGGCACACTGCGTGATGTTTACCACGTCGAGGTTTTCCTTCTCCATCGCAAGCCCGACGTACGAGAGACATCCCCAAACATTATTGGCTTCGTTGATGTGGAGACCGAAATTTTTTTCGCGCGCAGGGTCATCAATCGCCATGAGTAGGCGAGAAGCGCGTTCGGGTTGAAGGGTATAGGTCTGCTTGATGACAAGAAATTGATTCTCTACCTTGCTCGTGCAAATGTCCCACCACGCCAATTCTGAATACCGGTTCCGTTTTCCAGCATCATAATCCCAATGTGTAAATCCCGAGTCGCCTGTTTTCGCCAAATAATACTTATGGTCGTACGTTTTCGAGGTACAAGCGATGGAAAGGAGATCCCCTGGAAGGATATCCTTGAGGTCAGGTCCTTCGTATTGGAAATAAGCGAACCCATGCCCGAGAAGCGCGTCCCCTTCATGCCACCATATGTCTTTCGTAAAGACACTAAAGGCCGTTTCGTTGGCTATTTGCGCTTTGGCCACTTTATCCAATGCCGCTGTGGGCGTGGAGTAATCAGGGGTATACAGCACACGTCCGGGTGGAATTAGTCTCCGCGTAAACGGTCTGACCACCCCGACGGTGAAATTGCACCGCATGGAGGTGACGCGCACGGCGTTGCTGGCGACCCACGTGGCCCCGTTGTCCAAGGACAGCGATACCACGACACGGACACCGCTCCAGTTCGTGCAGGCGTTGACGGCCTCGATGTAGAAAGTCCAGGGCGTGGAAAGGTTCTGCAGTTCGGAATACGTCATAACCGTCTGGTTGCTCTTCACGTAATCTGCGGCGGCGTTCCGCGCCACGTTACCGTCCTTCTTCCAGATGCGGATATGGCCTGTCGGCGAGGTGATCTTGTAGGCGGGGGGACGGTTGTCCGGCCCGACGTTATCCCATCCAGAGCCAGTAAGCGCCACACGCTGCAAAGTCTCCGGCGGCGAGTCGGGGTAGTCGAAGCGGACGCGCACGTTGCCGACCTTGTCGCTCGGGATGGCGGCCAGGGACACGCTCACCGGCACGAACCTGTTCTCGGCGTTCACCGCGCGGTGGTTACTGCCCGATGTCTTCTCGCGCTCGAGCAACGGGATCTGCGTGGTGGTGCAGCCCCAGCCGTCCATGTAGTCGGGCGTGCCGCTCCCGTCCTTGTCGATGTCGTTGACGAACAGTATCTTGCTCTTGTCTTTCCCGATCTGGTCGCGCAACGCCCTTTGCCCGGGCGTCTTGTAGTCGGTCGTGAAGTAGTCCTCGCCCCAGTGGTTCTCGTTGTCGATGTCCAACGCCACGCCCGGCTCCCGCACCGTGATGGGCAGTGAGCTGGAGCAGGTGAGGTTGGAGGCGGCGCCGGAGCCGGTGAAGGTGCGGGTGAGGCGGGCGGTGCCGTTGCTGAGCGCCTCGACGTACACCTGGTAGTCCGCGTAGTTGGTGACGGACTGGCCGGGCAGCAGAAGGACAGCGGAACCGTTCCCGTTCCACAGGCGGACCGTACCTTCCGCGCCCTCCAGCGTGAGCACGGTGTCGCCGGGCAGGCTGGCGAACTTGGGCAGGTGCGCCGGGCGCAGCGTCCCGGGCTCGGGCGGCATGACCCACCCCTCCGGGCCGGGGAAGAGGCTCCCGAGGATGTCCTCCGCGTCGTTGTAGTAGTTGTTGAGGGTGAGGTCCCCGATGATGGGCGCGCTCATCACCGTGAACGCGTTGGTCTGCGCCTCGGTCTTGCCGTTCTCGGTCCACCCGAACACCGCCAGCGCGTCCCGCGGCGCGGAGCTGTAAGTGTTGCCCGTGACATAGACCACCCCCCCCTTGGGGACCTGCGAGCCGACCGTGAGGGGGGCCCCGCCGTCGCCGCTCAGGCTGATGCCGGGGGAGAGGTGCGTGAGCGTGGCGGGGGTGGAGTGGTGCGCGGCGTGCGCGGGGCAGGGGCAGCAGCCGCCGCCCCCGGGCCCCCCGTGCGGGGCGAACGACACGGTGTTGGTCACGAACCCCCAGCAGTTGTAGGGGACGATCCCCCGGTCGACATACGCGCTGAACGCCTCCGGTTTTTCCTCCCCCCCCCCCGGGCCCGGGGGGTCTCTGGGGGGGGGCCCCCCCCTTGCCCC
>WRML01000197.1 GCA_009777165.1 Kiritimatiellota bacterium | reverse complement strand
CAGGGCGCAAGTCTCGAAGCGTAGGCGTTGCGCAACCTCTGCCCCGTCTGCCGCGTCACCGCTGTAGGGATAGGTACCCTCTTCCTGCCACTGCTGGAGGAGTTCGGCGGTGAGGGTCTCGCGGCGCTCGCGGAAGTGCTGGCGCAGGGTGTCGCGCGTCGCGTCGAGGAACGCCTTGATCTCCGGGTGTAGATCCTCCAGGACGAGCAGATTCTCCTCGTGCAACTCCACGAAGCGCGGCGAAACGAGGTACGCCGTGTAGTTGAAGCCACTTCCCGGGCGGATCGCCGCGTCAATCTCGTGGAGCGCGAAGCCGTCCGCGTTGCAGAAGACGATCTTGCTGCGTCCTTGGCGCGATTTCCACTCGATGACCTGCAGGTCCGCGTGCGCGTCGTCCGACGCCCTCAGGTGGTACGTCTGGTCCGCGCGCTGGACGATGACGGGGTTGACCAGCAGCCCCTGGAAGTAGATGCGGACGTTGGGGTAGGCCTTCAGGTAAAGCGCGAAGTGCGACGCGAGCTGCTGCACCGCCCAGGCGGCGTCCAGCAGCGAGCCCATCGGGTTGACGATGTCCGAGATGAGCACCTCCGTGCCGGGGCCGGGGCCTGCCGAGGCCTCCACCAAGGTGAACTGCCCCGGGTTGGCGGCCTCGCCCGACAGCACGAACGAGCGTAGCCCCCCCTCGGTCTGCATGGTGGTACGCCACTCCACGTGGTTGCCCAGCGCGAAGGCCTTGAAGCGGCCCCTCCCCTTGCGGCCGTGCAGCACGCGCCCAGAGACCGGCGTCTTGAAGGCGTCCTTTTTCCATGACCCCCCTAGGTTGCCGAAGTGCACGTCCGCCTGCGACGCGTCAATCCCCGCGCCGTCGTCAGAGACGCGGATCGCGTCAATCCCGTCCAGCGCGTTCTGGATGACATCCACCTTCACGTCAAGGGCATCCGCGTCCAGCGCGTTCCAGATGAGTTCCGAAAGCGCCTGGATTGGCGAGGCCGTACAGAGGGACATGATGTGGTCCCGCTGCGCCTGAACAGTGATTTCCTTCATGACGGTCACTCCTTTACAGGTCAAAGAAATAATCAGAATAACAAATCCACAAGGTGGTGAGAAGTGCTAAAGTGTTAATTTGACTTTAATTTGACTTTTTCAAATTGACTTTCCCGGGGGAATCTGCTTAAATCTGATTCTGCTTTTTGAATTCTAAGGCGTTTGGGGGTATAGCTCAGCTGGTAGAGCGCTTGAATGGCATTCAAGAGGTCAGGGGTTCGACTCCCCTTACCTCCACCAAATTTAAGGGAAGTGTGTCCGTGCGCGGCGGCGGATGGAAACGGTTTTCGGAGACTGTTCGGAATAATGAGAAAGGAATCATGCCATGGGATATGAGGTAATGGAAATGAATGCGCCACTGTTGAGTGTACTGGACAAAGTGCTCTATTTTTTAATGTGGGCCTTGCCGTTTGTATTGCTTGCCATCCTGCTGGCCGCTGTCTGCGTCTTGTGGAAGATGTTAAAGGTACAGCGCGGGATTGGTGCGGCACTGGTGATGGCAAACAGGATCAACGCCGAAATGCTGGAGGCCATCAAGGACATCGGGAATGTCCCGACCACCAATGAGGCGGAAGGTACCGTTCCGGGCGAGGAGGAGGAAGAACAAGAAGAGAAGGGCAGAGGCGAGGCCCCTGCGGACTTCGTGTACTGCCCGGAATGTTCGACGCGCGTCGAAGTGGATCCCTTCATCCGCAACATCAACGTCGTCTGCCCCGATTGCAAGAAACCGTTCCACATCCACTAGAGCGCGCGGGATATGCAGAAAGTGCTAGTGACAGGCGGTAGCGGTTTTTTGGGAATCAACCTGATCCGCTTCCTGCGGGAGAAGGGCATCACGGATATTACGTCCATTGACCTAGAACCGTTCGACTATCCCGAGAAGGGCGAGGTCAACGCGGTCGTCGGCGACATCCGCGACGTGCCGGCCCTGCGCAAGGCGATGGAGGGCGCGACGTGGGTCGTCCACACCGCCGCCGCGCTCCCGCTCTATTCCGAGCGCGACATCATGACCACCGACGTTGACGGCACGCGCAACGTGCTGGCCGCCGCAAAGGAATTCGGCGTCGAGCGCATGGTGATGATCTCCTCGACCGCCGTCTACGGCATCCCCGACCACCACCCCCTGCTGGAGACCGACCGGATGGTCGGCGTGGGCCCCTACGGGAAAGCGAAGATCATGGCGGAGGAGGTCTGCCTCGAATTCCGCGAGGGGGGGATGTGCGTGCCGATCATCCGCCCCAAGTCGTTCATCGGCCCGGAGCGCCTCGGCGTGTTCGCGCTCTTCTACGACTGGGCGCACACGGGCCACGGCTTCCCCATGATCGGCAACGGCAGGAACCGCTACCAGTTGCTGGACGTCGAGGACCTGTGCGCGGCGGTCTGGCTCACGCTCACGAAGGACCCCGCCGTCGCGAACGACACCTTCAACATCGGCGCCAAGCATTTCACCACCATGCGCGAGGACTATCAGGCGGTGCTGGACGTGGCGGGACACGGCAAGAAAATCACCGGATTCCCCGCCGCCCCGATGATCTGGACCCTGCGCTTCCTCGAGATGCTCCGCCTCTCGCCGCTCTACAAGTGGGTGTACGAGACCGCCTGCGAGGACTCCTTCGTCAGCATCGAGAAAGCCGAGCGCATCCTCGGCTACGCCCCCCGGCACTCGAACAAGGACGCGCTCATCCGCAACTACCGGTGGTACGTCGCCAACCTCGCCAACTTCAAGAACGCCTCCGGCGTCTCCCACCGCGTCCCGTGGAAGCAAGGCATCCTGCGCTTCGCAAAGGTTTTTTTCTGATGAGAACGTCGAGCCGAGTCGAGTCGAGTCGAGCCATTTCGACTGCACTCGATAGCATTCGATGGCATTCGACTGCACTCGGAAAAACTAAAAACTAAAAACTGGAAACTGGAAACTCCCCCCATGTCCCGTACCGACATTCCCCACGAGCTCGCCGACGAAATCCGCAGACGCGTCTTCGACGAGAAAGGCTGGATGAAGCTCACGCAGGTCTCCCGCCGCGACGGGGACACGTTCAGGGCCAGCCTGCGCCCCGTCACCATCAAGGGCGAGAAACGCTACCAGCACGAGACCACCGACAAAGGGCGCACGACCGTCAAGAACTTCGACCCCGACGCCGCGCGGGGGGGGCTGGACGACATCCTCGGGCAGACCGGCCCCCGCGAGCTTCACCTCATCACCGCGACGGGCGACCTGCACGTCCGCATCACGCGCAAGGGCAAGGCCCTCGTCTCACGCAGCGCACCGATGGCGCGTGAGGCCGAGGACGCCCCCGCACACGACCGCACGAAGCAACAGCCCCTCACCGCCTTCGACGCCACCGCCCTGCTCAAGGCAACCGACATCGCCGACGCCGACGGCCGCATCAAGGCCTCCATGCGCGGGAAGTACGACCAGGTCAACGAGTTTCTGAAAGCGCTGGAGAACGTCCTTGCCGACCGCACCGCCAAGACGCTCAACCTCGTGGACTGCGGCTGCGGCAAGGCGTACCTGACGCTCGCGGCGTACCACTACTTCACGCTCGTACATGGGCTAGACGTGCGCGTCTGCGGCATTGACCGCAACCCCGGCATCATCGAGACCGCGCGGCTCCTCGCGGCGCGGCTGGACGTGGCGGAGGGGGCCACATTCATCCAAGGCGACATCGCGGCCGCCGACCCGGGCTTCGCGCCCGACCTCGTGATGAGCCTCCACGCCTGCGACACCGC
Source organism: Kiritimatiellota bacterium (assembly GCA_009777165.1). GTDB lineage: Bacteria > Verrucomicrobiota > Kiritimatiellia > RFP12 > UBA1067 > WRJS01. The sequence goes on along the minus strand of WRML01000197.1, from coordinate 1,394 downwards.
GACCGACGAGGCGATCGCGCGCGGTGTCGAATGGAAGAGCCGTTACCTCGTCTGCGCCCCCTGCTGCCAGCACGAGCTGCACAAGACCCTGAAGGGCGGGGGCCCCATGCAGGCGCTCCTGCGCCACGGCATCCTGCGCGAGCGATTCGCCGACCTGCTCACCGACACCTTCCGCGCCCAGATTTTGCGCATCCTCGGGTACCGCGTGAGCGTCATCGAGTTTGTCTCCGCCGAAGCCACCGCCCGCAACATTCTGCTGAAAGCCGAGTGCGCGGTCAAGCCCGGCCACACCGAGGCCGTCAGCGAATACCTGACCCTCCGCGACTTCTGGCGCGTCACCCCCTGGCTCGAAACGCGCCTGTCAAGCTTGCTCCAAAAAGAGTTACTCTATTGTTCCTCTGCGAAATAGAGCGCTTGGAGGTGGTAGCGGATCATGCGGTTGTAATCGGTGCGGTCGGAGAGTAGTACCTGCTCAAGCACGTTGCGGCAGATGGCTTTACCGAGCGCGGGCTGACCGGCGAGGAAACTGGCGCGAGCGTAGAGCAGCGGGTTGATACGTGGGGCGCGGTAGTCCATCGCGGCATATCGCATGCAGGTGTTGAATCGCGCGATCGCATAGAACCACGCCTGATGCTGGACCAGCTGTTCCGCATGAAGCGCGATGGGCGCGATCGGCGGCGTGGGCTTGAAGGATGCCAGCCACATCCCGTAGTAGTCGTCCTCCTCCAGTTCTTTCTCCGTCTCCTTGTCCTCCTCCTCCGGATGCGCCTGGGCGTAGTCGGCGGCGGCCATGCGGTCCAACTGCGAGGCGTAGTTGCGGGCAACGGAAAGGTCCAGCAGCCAGAAGTCGTCGTCACTGCGGATGACGAGGTGGCGCTCCTCCTCGAGCAGGGTGAGGCGCGAGATGGGCGAGTGGAGAGTACCGAACGGCACGAGGGCAATCTCCTTGTGCGATCCCGAGTTGGCGTCGGTGATGATGACCAGCTCGTTGAGGCCTCGGTTGTTCTCGATGACGAACCCCCAACGGCCGTCGCGCGAGAAGGCAATGTCCTCCACCGTTTGCGGAACCTTTTCGGCGCCGAGCGTCTCTTTCACGTTACCGCTCACCAGATTGACGGCGAAGCACTTCGCGATGGACTTCTCGTTCACGAAAACCGTCAGCACATCCCCCTCGCGTGTCGTGCTGATCCCTGTGATGATGGAAGGCTTGTCCACGCGGAAGCTTTGCAGCAGTTTCTGCGTCAGGCTGTCCTCGACGAGGATCCGTTCGCCCTCCACCCTGAACTTGAACCGCCCGTTGCCGGAGAAGATGGTGTTGTCATCGCCTTTCCCGGCGTAGTATAGTCCCGGCAGACGGCAGTGCGCGTACCCCGTCAGGTGCCACGTGCTGGGGT
>WRML01000196.1 GCA_009777165.1 Kiritimatiellota bacterium | reverse complement strand
CGTGGAACATCCGGGGGGAGGGGAGGAGGGGGGCAGATTCCCTGTTTCCTCACCCACACCACCCCCCTCACGCACGCCATCATCCGCGAGAACCTCCTCGAAAGCGCGCTCTACGGGGGGCTCATCGGCGGCACGGGGGGCCGCTACTGCCCCTCCATCGAGGACAAGGTCGTCAAATTCGCGGATGCCCCCCGCCCCCCCGTGTTCCGGGAGGCAGGGGGAGGGGGGGGGGAGGACTGGATTTACCCGAACGGCCTCTCCAACAGTCTCCCCCGCCATGTGCAGGAGCAGATGGTGCGGAGCATCCCCGGGCTTGAAAACGCGGCGTTCGCCGCATACGGCTATGCCATCGAATACGATGCGGTTGACGCGCGGGAGCTCTCGCACACGTTGGAGAGTCTGCGGATCCCCGGGCTCTATTTCGCCGGACAGGTCAACGGCACCACGGGATACGAGGAGGCCGCCGCGCAGGGTTTCATGGCCGGGGCGAACGCCGCGCTGAAGGTTTTGGGCACCCCCCCCCTCGTGCTGAGCCGCCAGGATGCCTACATCGGGGTGATGATTGACGATCTGGTCACGAAAGGCACGAACGAGCCTTACCGTATGTTCACCTCCCGCGCCGAACGCCGCCTCATCCTGCGTCAGGACAACGCCCGCTACCGCCTGTTGGAGGCCGCAGACCTCCTGGGGGTCGCGCCAGTGGCGTGCCGCGAACAGACGCGCCGATACGGGGAGTTGGTCGAGAAAGAGATTTCCCGCCTTCAGGAGACCCGCGAGGGGGGGGTGCCGCTCTGGGTCTTGCTGGCGCGCCCGGGGTGGGGGTACATGGATTTACCTCAAAAAAGGGTGGATTTGCCCTCGGAGGTCGTCGGTCAGGTTGAAGTGTGCGCGAAGTATCAGGGGTACATCGCTCAAGAGGCGCGTGCGGCGGCACGCGCCAAGGGACAGGATGCCGTTCGTATCCCCGCCTGGCTCGATTACTGGAAAGTCCCGTCTCTGCGCTACGAATGCCGCGAAAAACTGGCGAAAGTCCGTCCTGACAACTTGGGTCAGGCCTCCCGCATCCCCGGGGTCAACCCGGTTGACGTGTCGGTGCTGGCGCTCATTATCAGGCGAGGTCATTTGTGAGCAAGCGCCTCCCGAGCCCATGCCATCATGAAAAGCAAACAGCTGTGTCTGGCAGCAGACGAACGCAACGAGCTGGAGCGGTTTGCCAAGACAGGCTGCGCAACATCCGGCTGGCCAACCGCACAAAGGGCGTACGTGCGCTCGACACGTCTGGAGGCCGTTTCCGATGGCAGTCGATGGCCACCGACGGCAGTCGAAACTGGAAACTAACGGAGTTGTCTACAAAGGCTTGGCTCGAAGCGCATCCCGAGCGTCGGGGCGCTTTTTGAAACGGGCGACATTGTTTTCCTATGCTCACGTATCACCACCAATTTAAGTTTTATTATGCGACATAAATATTTTATTTTTTTCCTTGACTCCACCCCGGTGTTTTGAAATACTATTCGCTCTTCAAAGAAGGAATAGGATTATTATCATGAAAAGCAAGCCGAAAGAGACAGTGAAAAAGGCGGTTTTGTCTGTTGCGAAGAAGGAGAAGACAAAGCGCGTCACGTTCTCTGTCCGTGCGAAAGAGGACAGCAAGGTGTTTCTTGCTGGGATGTTTAACGAGTGGAACCCGACAGCGAAAGAGATGAAGGACAAGGCGGGCGACGGCGTGTTTGTCGCAACGCTCAACTTGCCTTCAGGGAGGCACCAATATAAGTTTGTCATCGACGGCATCTGGTGCGCGGACCCTGAGTGTACGGAATGGGAGCAGAACGACCTCGGGACGCTGAACAGTGTGAGGGTTGTCGAATAGGGGCCATGCGGAACGACGTGCCCCCCCGTCTGGCGGTGACCCTCGGTGATCCCGCAGGGATCGGTCCTGAGCTGGTGTTGCGTGCGCTTGCCGACAGGGACGTGGCAGCGGCGTGTCGGTTGTTCGTGTATGGTAACCACAAGTTGTTGATGCGGGTCGCGGAAGCGGCCCGTATCCCTTTTGTTAGCGATATCACCGTCTTGCCGCCCCCCCTCGGTATGGGGGAAATTCCGGATGGGGGGGGGCATATCCTTTACGATTTCCCGTTCGGCGCGGCGGGGTCGGTTCTGCCGGGGCAGGTTCAGGCGGCTTGCGGCCAGCAGGCGTATCAGTGGATCGAGGCGGCCGTGCGTGACACGCTTGCCGGACGGTCGGACGCGCTCGTGACGGCACCCATCTGTAAGGAGGCCCTCCATCTGGCGGGTGTCCCGTTCCCCGGGCACACGGAGATGTTGGGTCATTTGACGGGGGTTCCCGACCCTTGTATGGTTTTCCATTCGCCGTCGTGGATGATGGGGCTGGTGACGATCCACGAGGCGTTGGCGGATGTGCCGAGGCTGTTGAGCGTCGGGCGCGTGTTACGCACGATCCGCCTCACGCACGAAGGGTGTGTCCGTTTCAGAGGGGGGGGGGCGCCGCGCATCGGGGTGTTGGCGCTCAACCCCCATGCGGGTGAGCGGGGGTTGTTCGGCACCGAAGAGGCGCGGGTCATCATCCCGGCGATCGAACAGGCACGTTCGGAAGGGCTTGATGTGTCCGGGCCGCTCGTGCCGGACACGGCGTTCGCCTTTTTCCCGCATGAGGGGGGGGGGGCGTTTGACGCCTACGTCGCGATGTACCACGACCAGGGGCTGATCCCGTTCAAGATGGTGGCGTTCGACACGGGCGTCAACGTGACGCTGGGCCTCCCCTTCGTCCGTACCTCCCCCGACCATGGCACGGCGTTCGACTTAGCATGGCAGGGACGCGCGAACGCGGAAAGTTTCCTGAACGCGATCCGTTTGTTGGCGAACCAATCGGGTGCAGCCGCGTCCGCCGTGTAGGGGAAGACCACCCTCACGGACAGTCCCTGGCACAGCCCACCAACCCGGGGACGCGGTTCTTCCGGGGCAAGGCGAAGATGCCGGAAGAAGAAGCGGTTCCCTGGACATCCGATCGTTGCGTAGTCCTGTAGGCACGTCGCCCAGGTGGTAGGACAACGGGACAACGTGACTGCGGGAAACAGATGGGGGTAGCGTAGCGGAAAGAAGTTCCCCTGCGCCCGGCGAAACTACAGGATTGCAACGCGGACGTCAAACATGCTATGTTCTTATTTTCAACTGGGAGGGTTATTAGATGAATCGAATCGCGGCATGTGTGGTGGTGTGTTACGTTTTGCTTCTCGCCTTGCTGACGCTGCCTGTTTTGGGGGTCTGCTTCTGGGGTGACTTTACGAGCCTTGCCAACGGGTTGAAACTCGGCAAGGAAATCGTCTGTAACGGTTTGTATTGCGCGTTCATCGGGACGCTGGCCTTGTGCCATGTTGCCCTGCTGTGCCTCCCGGTGCGCATCGCGCGTGAAAAACCGATTGCCAAACGGCACATCTGGATTCCTGCCGCGGCAACAGGATTGCTGACGTCGTGCCTAGCGCTCGGCGTTGTCGTTGCGAGTATCGAGGCGTTTCGCTTGAACACGCCCCGCCTCTTCCTCAACTCTCCATTCCCCTTGATTTCCGTTTGCGGGCTGATATGGGGCGTATGGGCAATCGTCTTTTATCTCTACACACGCCGGCGCGACGCGCAATCCGTTGTCCGGCTGCACGGCCAATGGCTGTTCAGAAGCAGCCTCCTTGCACTGCTCGTGGCCGTCCCGATGCACATTGTCGTGCGCTCGCGCGATTACTGCTGCGCGGGGTACAGCACGTTTGCCGCCATCGCGTTCGGCATCCCCATCATGCTGATCTCGCTGGGCCCCGGCGTCTTCTTCTTGTACGCCAGCCGCCGGAAACAACTGAAGCCGAAACGGAACGAAGAGAGGGGGGGGCATGATCCCACAATGGATAATTGAAAAGAAGCGCGACGGCGGCGTGCTGGACGACGCCGAGATCCGCGCCTTCATCGAGGGCTACACCTCCGGCGCGATCCCGGACTACCAGATGTCCGCCCTCGCCATGGCCATCTTCTTCAGCGGCATGACCCCCGGGGAGACCGCCTCCCTCACCGACGCCATGATGCGCTCCGGCGACCTCGTGACCTTCGACGACTGGCCCCGCCCCACCGCCGACAAACACTCCACCGGCGGCATCGGCGACAAGCTCTCCCTCATGATCGCCCCCCTCGCCGCCGCCGCCGGCCTCGCCGTCCCCATGATCTCCGGCCGCGGCCTGGGCATCACCGGCGGCACCCTCGACAAACTCGACGCCATCCCCGGCTACGACACCCGCCTCCCCATCGCACGCTTCAAAGACATCGTCGCCGCCGTCGGCTGCTCCATCATCGGCCAGACCGACCGCCTCGCCCCCGCCGACAAAAAGCTCTACGCCCTGCGCGACGTCACCGGAACCGTCCCCAGCATCCCCCTCATCACCGCCAGCATCATGTCCAAGAAACTCGCCGAGGGCGCCGCCATCCTCGTCTTCGACGTGAAGTGCGGCCGCGCCGCGTTCATGCGCACCCCCGGGCAGGCCCAAGCCCTCGCCGACAGCCTCACCCGCGCCGGCGACGCGCTCGGCCGCAAGACCGCCGCCCTCATCACGGAGATGGACCGCCCCCTCGGCCGCACCGTCGGCAACGCCCTCGAGGTCGCCGAGGCCATCGAGACCCTGCGCGGCGGGGGCCCCCCCGACACCCGCCGCCTCACCCTCGAGCTCACCGCCCGCATGACCACCCTCGGCGGCATCCACCCCGACCTCGAGACCGCCCGGGGGGGCCTCGCCGAACTCCTCGACAACGGGGGGGCCCTCGACGTCTTCCGCCGCATGGTCGAGGCGCACGGGGGGGCCCCCGGGATTGTTGACGCCCCCCACCTCCTGCCCCGCGCCAAAGTCGTCGTCGAGGTGGGGGCCCCCCGCGCCGGGTACGTGACGGACGTTGACGCGCTTGCCATCGGGCGCCTCGTCCTGCGCCTCGGGGGGGGCCGCACCAAGGCCGACGGCGCGATCGACTACGCCGCCGGGATAGACCGCCTCGTGCAGGCCGGCGACTACGTCGAGCGGGGGGCCCCCCTGATGCGCCTCCACGCCGCCACCCCCCCCCCCCCCCCGGACCCCTCCTCTTTTTAAAGGGCACGGGAAAAAGCCCCAGAAACAAAACACAACAAAC
>WRML01000195.1 GCA_009777165.1 Kiritimatiellota bacterium | reverse complement strand
GGCCGCGCATGAGCTGTTCCCCTCCCTCGAATGCCGCACGCGCAACTCCGTCGGCTCCGGCCTCTACTGCACCGTCGCATGGCCCGACCTGAGCGAAAACGCGCTCGCCGAGAACGTCGCCCGCCTCAAAGCCGCGATACAGGAGATGGTGCGGCAGGACCTCCCCATCACCTACGAGATCGCCACCTACGAGGCCGCCGTCAGCCGCTTCCGCGACGCGCGGCAGACCGACAAGCTCAACCTCCTCGCGCACCGCAACCCCCCCGCCATCTCCCTCACCTGCTGCGGCGACTACCGCGACATCAGCCAGACCGTCCTCGTCCCGCGCACCGGCCTGCTGAAGTGCTTCGACCTCGTGCCGCGCGCGGGGGGCTTCGTGCTGAACGTGCCATCCTCCGCCAACCCCGACGTGCCCCCCCCCCTCCCCCCCGGCGAGCAGCTCTTCGAGGTCTACCGCGAGCACATCGAGTGGGGCAGGATCGTCGGTGTCACCACCGCCGGGCAGCTCAACCAGTCCATCCTCGAAAAACGCGCCACCGATTTCGTGCAGACCATCGAGGCCCTCCACAGCAAGAAGCTCGCCAGCATCGCCGACCGCATCACGCGGGGAAATTCGAGCGTTCGAGCGTTCGAGCGTTCTAAAATTTCTGCGGAAGAACAGCCGGATAACTTTAGAACTTCAGAACTTCAGAACGTTAGAACTTCTGGAATCCGCCTCGTGTTGATCGCCGGGCCCTCCTCCGCCGGGAAGACGACGACCGCCAAACGTCTCATCACGCACCTGCGCGTCAACGGCTACCGCCCCATCCTCATCTCCACCGACAACTACTTCGTCGGCGACGAGCTCAACCCCCGCGACAAGGACGGTAACCTCGACTACGAGCACATCGAGGCCATGGACCTGCCCCGCCTCAACAGCGACCTGCTGCGCCTCATGAACGGCGAGGCCGTGCGGATGCGCTCCTTCAGCTTCAAGACCAAGCAGGGCTTCGACGAGCCCGACGAGACGCGCCTCCCCCCCAACGGCATCATCGTCATGGAAGGCATCCACTGCCTCAACCCCCAGATGTCAGCCGACATCCCCAAGGAGCTGAAGTTCTTCATCTACGTCAACACCCTCACGCAGTTGGGCATCGACAGCAGCAACCGCATCTCCACCGCCGACACCCGTATCATCCGCCGCATGGTGCGCGACCACCAGTTCCGGAACCGCTCCGCCGTGGACACCCTGCGCCTCTGGAAATTCGTCATCCGCGGCGAACGCCGCTGGATTTATCCCTACCAGCACCTTGCCGACGCCGTGTTCAACTCCGCGCTCGACTACGAGCTCGCCGTCCTGAAGCCGCTCGCGACGCTCTTGTTGAACCAGATCAAACCCTGGCACGAGGAATACATCGAAGCCCGCCGGCTCTCCGGCATCCTGCACAACTTCTCCGCCCTCTCCGCCGACGCCGTCCCCGGCGACTCCATCCTCCGCGAGTCCATCGGCAACAGCCAGCTTGAATATTGAATTTGCCGAGATGAGCGTGTTTGTGTTTTTTTGAGTTTGGTAGGCCAGGCGGGGATCGAACCCGCGACCTCCAGATTAGGAATCTAGCACTCTGTCCTACTGAGCTACTGGCCTGTGAAAAATGAAAGTATAGCACAACACCGTTGAAAAAATCAACCCTTGTTATCTCCCTGCTTTGTCCCTCCCTGCTTTGTCCCCTTTGTCCCCGCTTTGTCCCCCTGGCACTATCAGGAAACGCCAGGAGAAAACGGAGGAGAAAACGGACGGATATTTTTAGTTGACTTCCTGTGCGGAAGCGTAGATAATGGCGGGAAAAACGAGGGAGGATTATGAGTAAAGAATTGGAAGAAGGAAACATGCTAACACTCGATTTCGCAAAGATTGCGAAAATCGCTGAGACGTGCAACGATGCCATCCCGGTCGCAGTGCAGCACGCCGACACGAAGGAAGTCATCCTCGTTGCCTACACCAATGTGCTTGCGATGCGGAAGGCGTTCGCGGAACGGATGCTCGTGCTGTGGAGCACGTCTCGCAACGTGTTGTGGGAAAAAGGCAAGACATCCGGCGAGACGTTCGACCTCGTCGAGGCGCGCGTGAACTGCGAGCAGAACTCCCTGCTTTACATCGTGCGCCCAAAACGCGGTGCCATCTGCCATACCAAGAACCGGAACGGCGAGCCGCGCAACTGTTACTATCGGCGTATTGACATGGATACCCTCGGACTCACCAACCTGGACCCCTGATTGGGAATATGACTTACCGCTGCCCTTATTGCAAGAGACCGATTGAAGGCGACCCGAAACCCACCTGCCCGTCGTGCGGGAAAATGATGGTCGTGCCGAAGATGCGCGAGCCGAACCCCCGCACTGTGCGCCACCGCGTCATCGAAAATATCTGGCGCGAGACCGAACAGAAAAAAGCGCAGCTGCAGGGTGTAATCACGCCCAAGATGCTGCGGAACCCCATGTTCTACTTTGGCCTTATTTTGGTCCTGACGCTGATCGGTGTGGCGCTCATCAACAAAACCGACAACGCCGTGGTACGGACGAACTTTTCCCCAGAGCTGTTCACGCTCCGCAATGTGGACGTGCTGGCAGAGGCACTCGGCCGCTACCGCTTCCACACTGGATCCTATCCCACAACCCAGCAGGGTCTGCAGGCGCTCGTACGTGACCCCAGGCCACGCGCCCCGGGCTGGGACGGCCCATACATCTCGCACCTCCCCAATGATTTTTGGGGCACGCCGTTCGCCTACGAACCGCCTGCGGAAGAGGGGGGGCTACCGACGCTCTTCTCCTGTGGGCCCGATGGTTTGCCTGGCACCCCCGACGACCTGCGGCCCGATCCCGAACGCTTCGACCCCGGCACCGAATGGACAACCGGTTGGTCCCGTGCCGCAGACCGCCTGCCAGGGGTGAACATCCTGAAACCGGAATAACCAAGAGCCACATACGCGGCGGGTAGCACCAGGAGGTTGAGGAGCGTCGCGCTGATGAGGCCGCCGAATTGCACGATGGCGAGGGGCGCCAGAAGCTCGCCGCCGGGCTTGTCGTACGCCAGCACAATCGGGACCAGCCCGAAGATCGTCGTGAGCGATGTCATCAGGATCGGCACCATGCGCTCTTGCGAGCCTTCGATCACCGCCTCACGCGCGCTGCGCCCGTCGCCCTCCAGCTCGCGGTAGCGTCCCAGCAGCAGCAGGCCGTTGCGCACCACGAACCCCGCCACCGTCACGAACCCCACCAGCGACGCGACCGACAGCACGGGCGCGACATACGCGCCGCCCGCCCCCACCAGCGCCCGCGTGTTCGCGAGGAGCGGCGCGGGGGCCGCGAGGTACACGGCGAGGACCCCCCCGATGATGCAGAGCGGGAGGTTGAGCATGACCAGCAGCGCGGAGCGGAAGCTGCCGAGCGAGTACACCAGCAGCATCACGATGCTCAGCAGGATGCCCAGCCCGAGCCACGTGAGCCGCCGCGCGGCGGACTGCTGCGCCTCGTAGGTCCCGCCGTACGACACCGTGCAGCCCAGCGCGCCGGCGATCGGGTCCACGGTCTTGCGCAGGGCCCCCACGAGGTCGCCGAGGTTGGAGCCGTCCGCGACGTTGCAGGAGATGAGCGACTTGCGGTGCGTGTTGTCGCGGATGATCAGGTTGGAGGACTCTTCGCGGAACACGTCCGCCACCTCGTCGAGCCGCACCCGTGCGCCGGAGGGGGCCGCGAGCTTGAACGCGGCGACGCTCGCGAGGCTGTCGCGCCCGGGCAGCTCGAGCCGCACCACGATGTCCCACCGCCGCTGGTTCCGCGCGACCTGCCCGACGGTCACGCCGTTGAACGCGGCGGCGACCTGCTCGCCCGCGTCGCGGAGCGTGAGCCCGGCGCGCGCGAGGTCGTTCAGGCGGTAGCGAATGCGCAGGGTCTCGATGAGGATCTCGCGGTTCGCCTGCACGTCCGCGACCTGCGGGAGCGCGTCGAGCGCCTGCTTGACGCTCGCGGCCGCGGTGCGCAGGGTGTTCAGGTCGTCGCCGAAGATGTTGATGGCAAGCTCTGCGTTCGCGCCGGAAAGCACCGCGCTGATGCGGTGCGCCATGGGGTAGCCGATCATCGTGGACACGCCGGGGATCTGCCCGGTGATGAGCCCGATGGTCCGCTTCATCTGCGCGGGGTCTTTGGTGACGTCCACGCGCACGAGGAACTCGGACGCGCTGACGGGTTCGGCGTGCTCGTCGCGCTCGGCGCGTCCGGTACGGCGCGTGACGCTCTTCACGCCTTCGATTTTGAGGAGGGCGCGCACCGCCTCCGCGGTCACGCGCTCGGTCTCGTCGAGGGAGGTGCCCATGGGCGTGTTGATGAAGACGGTGTAGCAGTCCTCGTGGAACGGCGGCAGGAAGCTCGTCCCGAACGTCGAGGCGAGCCAGAGCGTGGCGGCCGTCACCAGCGCCATAGCCGCGCAGACGCTTCTCGGGAAGCGCACGGAGAACAGGAGCGCGGGGCGGTAGCATTTTTTCAGGAGGCGCACGATGAGGCTGCCTTGGTGGGGACGGCTCTCCGAGCCGTCCGGACGGCGGTCTCGGAGAGACCGCCCTGCCAGAGACCGCCCAGCCGGACGGTACAGCACCACGCACAGCGCGGGGATCACCGTCAGCGCGACCAGCAGGGACGCGACGAACACGAGCAGGTACGCCAGCCCCAGCGGGCGGAAGAACTGCCCCTCCAGCCCGGACAGGAACAGCAGCGGCAAAAAGACCAGCACGATGATGGTCGTGGAGAAGGTGACGGGGCGCAGCACCTCCGCGCCCGCCCGCTGAAGCACCGCGACCTTGCCCAGCTGTTGCGCGGGGGGGAGGCGGCCGTTCTCGTCCAGCTTGCGCCACGCGATCTCGACGAAGATGATGGCGTTGTCCACCACGTCGCCGATCGCGACGGCGAGGCCGCCGAGCGTCATGATGTTGATGCCCAGGCCGAACCTCGGGAACAGCAGCAGCCCCGTGGTCACGGAGAGCGGCAGCGCGAGCAGCGTGATGAGCGTCGTGCGGAAGCGGAGCAGCGTCAGGCCCAGCACGATGACCACGATGATGGCGGCGTCGCGCACGACCCCCCTGCCGTTGCTGATGGAGAGGTTGATGAAGTCCGCCTGGCGGTAAGCGTCCGTGTGGATGCTCACGCCCTTGGGCAGGCGCGACGCCTTGAAC
>WRML01000194.1 GCA_009777165.1 Kiritimatiellota bacterium | reverse complement strand
CAGAACTCCGTCGTCTTCCAACCCGTCCTCATCACCCGCCTCCCTTCTGTTGACTCTTCACATAGTCCGAGATAAAGTTGACCTTCCCCTCGATGACACCCAGCCTACTGTAAATCTCATTCCTGATTTTGGCCGTCTCGTCGCCCTGCCGCTCCACGCGGCTCTCCAGCCTCCGGATGTCCTCGCGGTTCTGCTGGGCAAACTTCTCGAACTCGTCGCGCTTCACGAACTCCTTTTCCAAAACGACCACCAGCGGCTGCGGCCCGATGTACGTCCGGCTGTGCCGCGCCGTTATCCAGGCGCCGCCCAGCGACCCCAGCATCGTGAGCGCCGCGCCCCCCGCCACAAGATTCAGCTTAATCCCGTTCATAAACAAACTCCGTCACTTGCGGTTTGCCAGCGGCACCACGCTACTGCAAAGTCCCGATCTTCCCGCCGATACGGATGACAATGATGCTGTCACCCTGCCAGTTGCCGGACCCGTTGTCATAGATACCTGACACGGTGATGTCTTGCGCTGGCAGATTGGAACCGTCATAGCTCACATCCGTATAGGCAAGAGGCTCGCTGTCATAATAATCCCCATACACGCCGAAACGCAATGTGTTGCTGCCGACGGCTGACACAATCACGGCATTCGCGGCTGTCGGATGAGTGTCCATCATGAACTCATGCCTGGTGATGCCCCTTTTCGGCAGGTAGAACAAGGGGACATCCTCGCCGTTCATGCGCAGTCTCTTAAACTGGCTGTCATCCTCCGTACCATACCTGAACGAATAATAAGGGTCAAAATAGATACCTTTCCCCAGTGCCACAACCGCCAAACCGCCTGTTATGATATTCCTCTGGATATCCCAGCCCGTCTTCGGGAGTGTCACCGACCCGTTCTGCAACTGTGCCGTATTGACGGCATTGTTCGCAAGTTTACTTCCCGTGATTGTGGTGTTGGCAATTTGATTGCCTGTGATCGCCAAATCCGCAATCTTCTGCGCCGTGACCGCCTTGTCCGCAAGTTTCGGAGTGGTCGCCGCGCCGTCCGCAAGTTTGGCGGTTGTCACGGAACCGTCGGGGATTTCCCCGTCCGTTGCGTTGATGAGCACCGTCCGCTCCGTAGGGTGCTGAATCTCAATGCCAACCCCGGCAATAACGTTCGTCACGTCCAGCCGGAACGTCTGCTCGCTATCCAGCCTCTTAATCTCGTTCGTCGCCCACCGGAGCGTATTGAACCCGAACGGGTCTGTAACGCCCCACATCACCGTATTATCGCGGACATCCTCATGCAGCATCTGCTGCGCCCGGCATCCGCCACCCATCAACGCCAAAACAATAAGTGTCTTTTTCATCGTGCCTATCCCATCCTTTCCTGTATCGCCGCCTCAATCGCCTCCGCAACACCGCTGGCCAACGCGGAGAACTGCGCCTTGCGTTCCCCGTCGCTCCCGTCCGGCATCGCGTCCGCACCCCTGAAGACCGCGACAATCTTATCCAACATAACCGAATTAACCCCGTCAACCTTCAAATACTCAATCGCCGCCGCAATGCCGCCGGCCAACGCGGAGAACTGCGCTTTGCGTTCCCTGTCGCTCCCGTTCGGCATCGCGCCCGCATCCCTGCAAACGGCGGCAATCCTGTCCAGCATAACCGTACTGATCCCGCCGATGTTCAAAAGCCCCCTGACCTCGCCGGACAAGGTGTTAAGCGCGTCCCTTACGTCATCAAGCCTCCTGTCTATCTGATGGTGCGAGTGCCTCCCGCCCCCGATTAAGTCCGAATGCCTTACCCTCACACCCTTGTTCCCGCCCGAATGGTCATGCTCGCTCAACTTCTGCGCGGACTGGCGCACAAGCGAGTCGAGCTGCGAGTGTGAAAGCTCCTGTCCCGTCACATGAAGGCCGAACGCTTCCGCGTCCGCCTTCGCGTCGAACAACTCACTGTGCGCTCTCGCGTCAACCTTGTGGTTGCTCAAATCGTTTGCGCCCGCCCCGCCGAGGCTCGCGAGCGTCACGCCGTGCGCGTTCTGCGCGGCGACGTGGCTGGTGAAATCCGATGTGCCGACCTTCTCGCCGAACAACGCCGAATGCGCCAAGGGGTCGGCCTTGTGGAGTTCCAGCAGACTCGCCAGCGCAGTGACCCGCCCGTCGAGCGCGTCCATCTCATCCGGCCACCCGTCAAGGTTGTGGGGGATGTCCTCACCCTCGTTGGCGGGCCAGTTCTTCACGGGGATGTGCGCCTCCGCATAGGCGCGCTTGTCGGAAATGTTCTCGACGACCAGGACAAACGTCTGGCTCGATATGTCGCAAGCCCCGGCAAACGGTTTCCGCATCTGCAGCGTGTTGAGGCTGACGACGCACGACGCGAGCCCGTTCTCAAATGTCCACGCATCGCTCCCGGTCGCGGGGAACCGCGCCGCGTCCTTCCCGTTGAACCGGAAACGGACACGCAACCCGTTAGCCGACCCGACACCCGCGACACGGATCACCGCCTTTTCGCCGACCGCCACGCTCCCGATGTAGCGGAGCGTCTTGGAGAGGAAGGACGGATAAATGATTAAGCCCGTCTTGCTCATATCATCCCCCCGTAGTTGAAGCAGTCAATCCCCCGCGGCCCCGACACGCTCCCGTCCACCCCGGCGGCGGCGACACACGCCTCGTTCATCGCGTTGGCGTATGTGATCATTTCCCGTGCCGCCTGTGCCGGGTCACTCCACGGCCTGCCGCCCATCTCTTTCAGACGCGCCATCGCCCCGGCACGGATCGCGTAGCCGTACTTCTGCAAGAACCAGTCGGGGCATTCCTCGCTGTTCATGCGCGGCTTCAAGGCGCAGGAGCAGTGGACTGCGGGCTGCGGGCTGCGCTCAACATCAAGAACCCCATCCACCCACGCCCCCGGCAGGGAAATGTAAGGCGGGCACCCGTCGTGAAGCCCGTAGCCGCGCCCGGCGCGTAGCTCGCGGCTCCCGTGCCTCACCTCGCTGACCGACTCGACGATGCAGTTGAACGGCGCATGGAGCGGGTACCGCGTCACGCCGCGCCTCAAATTGACCGCCGCGTCCATCCGCAACGCGCCCGTCTTGTGGCAGAACTCCGCGAACACCTCCTGAAGGCTCTTGCGGATCATCACGTCCGCGCACCCCGGAAGGTAAAGCACCATGTTCTCCGCGAGCGAGCCGAGATTCACAACCTGAAGCTCCTGCGCCGGGACGCACAAGTCCGTCTGCCATATCACGTTCCCGTTCACGACAGCATCGCCCTTTCCGCCTTCGCTAAAAAGTCCGCCGCCAACTGCTGGTTCGCCATGTCCGCCGAGTCCGTCTCAAGGCAACGGGCTTGCGCGTGATACACAAGTGCCTGTTCCCAGCGCGGGTCAACATTCAGCGCGAACGCCCTCGCCGCCGACTCGTCAAATCCGGCATCCGCCCTGTCCGTGACGGGGAAGTCATGGGCATGGAGCAGCAGTTGAAAATAGCGCGACTCCGGGCGGATGGCGTTGAGCCGCTTCACCGCGTCAACGAGCGCGGTCAGCACCGCCGGGGGATCCCAGCGGTACGACCCCTCAACGGTGTCGTTAAGCGCGGCGCGGACACGCCTCTCCAATCCGCCCAAAGTCACAGCCCCCCCCTTATTCCGCTGGCGGCTGGTTGGCGCGGATCATCGCGGCCATCTCCGCCTTGTTCATCTTCTTGACCGAAATGCCGAGCGCGTCCGCCTTGCGCCGCAACTCCTCTGCCGTCATGTTTTCCAGCACCTCGCCGCCGCCGTCCGGCGGGGCGTCACCGTCTGCGGGGGACGGCGCGCCGCCAGCATTGCCGCCGCCGTCATCGGCAGGGGAATTGCCCTTCCCCCCTTTCGGCAGCACAGCGGTAAACCCGCCGTCCCCGCCGCCGTCATCCGGCTCCGGCCGGAACACCACCTTGCGGATGTTGTCGGGACGCTGGTTCTCCACGTCGTCCCGGCTCCGCCCCTGCGTGTTCTCGCGCCGCATAATCTGCCACACGACATCTTTCGCGGCAATCCTGCCGTCCTTGATGTCCATCGCCGTCCTCGCGGAAATCCCCCGGTACGCCGACTGGCGCACCGTCTCCTCCGTCGCGACCACGACGCGGTTGTCGTGGATGTTTACCGCATAACGAACCATTGCTCACCCTCCTTTCTCAAAAAGCGTCCGGCGCGGCTCATAACACGCGCCGGACGCGGCACGTCAGATGACGTTGTTCGGCTCTTCCGGCGGCCACGCGCCGCCGACGGGAGCGTCCCACGCCCCGAGCATCCAGTCGCCCGTCACGACGACATCGAAGATCGCGTCCCCGATGTCCGCGCCGGGGATGATGACAAGGAACGTCTCATCGTCCGCCGTGAATTTTTTCCCGCCGCTTTCGGCGTTCACAAACACGGGCCCCTCCTGCGTGAGCGGCACGGCCGCCTCGAACACGACCTGCGCCGAGCCCTCCATCTGGTTTGTCCCGGCCGACAGCGTCCCCGCCGCCGCCTTGACCAGCACGTTCACAACGACGTTGCGCGGCACAAACCCTTTCGGGAAGTGGAGCGCGGCGTATTTCCTGCTGCCCGCGAGCGGGTTGGCGGCGCAGTCGAAGCGTTGCTTCAGCGCGGGGCCGTAGCCCGACCGCACGGGGTCTGCCCCGACACCGCACAGGCCCATCTCATCTATCGTAATCACAGCCATAGTCCCTCCTTCATGTCTCCGGGGTTTACGCCACGGCCAAGACCGCGCTCCCGAGCCGCTCGGGGTAACGGACGAACCAGTCGTAAATCATCAGGTTGCGGTGGAAGTTGCCGTACTCGTCCTTGTCGCGCAAGGTCTCGCCGATACGCACCTCGTCCGCGAACGTCACCGCCGACGGGTCGCCGAACAGACAGACATAGCGGTCGGGCAGCGCGCCCTCGCCGCGCAGGATCGGCAGGTGGTTGCAGCACCAGACCGTGCCGCCGCCGATCTCGCCGAGGTACTGGATGCTCTTGCGCATCACGGACACCTGGTCGCCCATCCAGTCCGCCCGCGCCAGCGGGCTGTTCTGCAGCTTGTCGCCGACAACCATCGGGATAACCACGAACGGCTTTGTGTCCATGCCGCCCGGCTGCTCGCGCAGCGCGGACATCATGTTCACGATTGCCTTCCCCGGCAGGGCCTTCTTGCGCCCCGCCGTCGTGTCCGCAACCAAGTCCTCTCGGCTCTCATAGACGTACAGCG
>WRML01000193.1 GCA_009777165.1 Kiritimatiellota bacterium | reverse complement strand
AGGCCGAGGCGGCGCGTGTGGCGGAATTGATCCGCGCATCCAAGACGGAGGTCATCATGGGCGTGGGGGGGGGCAAGGCGATCGACACCGCGAAGGCCGCCGCCGCCGCGACAGGCGCGAAGGTCGTCACCGTCCCGACCGTCGCCTCGAACGACTCGCCGACCAGCTCCTACACCGTGTGGTACGACGAGCAGGGCAACTGTCTCGGCTTCGAGAGCTGGTGGACGAACCCCGACCTCGTGCTGGTGGACACCGCCGTCATCGCCCGGGCCCCCGTGAGGGCGTTCGTAGCGGGTATGGGTGACGCGCTGGCGACGTGGCTGGAGGCGGAGGCGTGTTTCAAGGTGCGTGGCCCCAACCTCGCGGGTGGCACGGTGACACAGGCGGCACTGGCCATCGCGCGTCTCTGCTACGATATTTTGATGGAGCACGGCGTTGCGGCGAAACGCGCGGTCGAGCAGAAGATCGTGACCCCGGCGGTCGAGAAGGTCGTCGAGGCGAACGTGCTGTTGTCGGGGTTGGGCTTCGAGAGTTGTGGCTGTGCCACGGCGCACATGGTCGCGAACTGCCTGCCGTCGTTCCCCGAGTGTCACGGGCTGATGCACGGGCAGGAGGTCGGGTTCGGGTTGATGACCCAGCTCTGCCTCGACGACGACATCCCCGTCAGAAAAGTGCATCGGATTATGGACTTCGCGATTGCGGTCGGTCTGCCCGTCACGTTCGAGGAGTTGGGATTTACGGGCGTGCCGTGCGAGCAGCTTCAGAAGATCGGAGAGATTTGCGCCGGACCGGGGTCGCTCTGCGCGAACCATCCGTTCAAGGTCACGGCGGACGCTGTCGTCAACGCGATGATTGCCGCCGACGCGCTCGGGCAGTCGCGCAAGGCACGGGACGGGTGCGGGTGTGACTGCGGGTGCGACGACTGCTGTTGTTAGAAAAGGCTATCGCAATGGAGGATGACGAATACTTCGGAAACATCGCGCTCAAAAACAAAGCGGAAACCACACGCTTCTACACACACGAAGAAGCTTGGAAAAAGGAGAATCGCAAACGATCCTATGGACGTATCTCTGTTGCTTTTCTTCTAGGAGTTGCATTCGTTCTTATGGGGGTCTGGACAATGTGTTTCGATCTGCTTAAACCGCTCGCCATACTCGAACGCGCTCAAACGTGGGTCGCCACTTCCGCTAACATCTCGAGCCTCACACTGGAATATGAGGGTGATTTAGGTTGGAGTATGACGATGTGCTACCAGTATGACTTCAACGGGCAGACCCATATCTCAAAACGGGTTACACTGCTCAACGGTTTAGCATGTTCCCGTTACAACAGAGACAACTATTTTTTCTATAAACCATTGTTCGATGCCAAGACCCCTATCAATTGCTGGGTGGACCCCAATAATCCTGACGAGGCCGTCGTTGACCGTACCCTGCGTTTCCCAAGCCTTGCAGGGCTCATCTTCATCGCTTTCGTCGTTCCGCTTATCGGGCTCATCTGTCTCTACAGTGGTTTTCGTATGTGTAATGTTGACATCTTACGACCTGCGCTCATCTCTTATACCGTCTTTACGTTCGCCTCTACCGTTTTCTTATTCTCCAGGCTCATCTTCTTTTTCCCATGGCCGTGGTACATCTATTTGAGCATTCTGCCCGCCACACTCTTACTCTACCACTTCGCTTACCCCAATGCCCTGCGGAATGCGATAAACGTGAAGTGGGTGTCACAGTAAGGAGAGGTTGCTTAGAGCATTTTAAGTCAATGTGTCATTTTGCCGATTTTGTGGAGGATGGCTCAAAAGTGCAACAGGGTGTTACACTGATTGCGCCCTGTTGGGGCTTGAAAACGGTATGGCTCGCAGGAGACCTAGGGAACCAAGGGGACGAAAGGGCATTGCGGAAATCCCCAGTGTCCTCAGCCCCCTTTCAAAAGGGGGAGGACCGCAGGGTGGGGGTTTTCCTCCCTGCGGAGGGTACATACAGTTCCTGCGTCCTCTCGGTCTCCTCGGTCTCTTGCGTCCCCTCGGTCCCCTTTCAGATTGACGCATGATAGGAACTTCTTCTTATTTTTTGGGGAGCAGCATCCCGATCTCGGCGATGGAGGCGTAGTTGTGGCCGTGGATCGCGCTGAGGGCGGTGAGCCGCACGTATTGCGCGCGGACCGGGGCGTCGAACACGATGCGTTGCTCTTTGACCGTCCGGCGCAGGTTGCCCTCGGTGACGTCTTTCCACGCCTTGCCGTCGGCGCTGACGCTGATGCGGTATTTCTTGATGAAGCCGTTCTCGCCGCCGACGGTGCGGTTCAGCAGGTAGAGGCCGGCAATCTGTGTCGAGTCGGCGAGTTTGAGCGTGATGAGGTGGGGGTACTGTTTCTCGTCGCCGCCGTAGCGCGAGTGCCAGAACGTGACCTCGTCGCCGTCGAGCATCTTGGCGGCGGGGTCGCTCCCGGCCTCGGAGTCAACCTCGAAGACGCTGAGCTTGGTACGGTCGTATTTCGGGAGGTCTAGCCCGACCGCAATCTCGGGCGGCGGGTTTTTCTCTTCGTCCTTGAGGCGTACCCAGCAGGAGCCGCACCTGCAGCCGTTGTCGAAGCCGCAGGTTCCTCTGACGGCGGGCTCGGGGTAGGTGAAGAGGTCGTTGACGGCGGCGGCGAATTTTTTGTATTCGGGGTTGTTCTTGTCGGTCCAGCCGTTCTTGACCTGCTCCCACCCCCCGGCGGCGGCGGCGAGGGGGGCCATAAGGATACGGCTCTCTTCGGGACGTGCGCCGTTGACAAGGGCGCAGATGGGCTGCGCGGCGAGGGCGGGGCCGAAGCGTTCCTTAATCATCTCGCGCAATGCCTTTTCCGCATCGGCGCCGATGTCGTAATACTCTTTGCGGTTGTAGTTGAAGGTGCCGTAGCATTGGGCGTTCATGTCGAGCCAGTTGACGATACGCTGGAAGTCGCGCTTGGTGATGGGGATTTTCTTGTCCTTGTGTTTCTCCATGAATGCGGTGACGAAGGTGCCGCCGAGCGCGTAGTAGTCGTAGGGGCGGCTGATGTTGTTCTGCAGGCCGGAGGACTTGCCTTTGTCGCCGATGGTCTTGGTGTAGGCGAGGAGGGCGATATAGGAGGAGGGCCAGTCGTGGCCGGGGCTGGGGATGAGGTTGATGCCCTTGGGGGGGTCGCCCGCCAACCCGTGGCAAGCGATGCAATGTTTGTCGAGCACGGGCTGGACCATCTTGAGGAAACTCACGCCCTCGCCGTCGTCCTGCCCGGGTTCGGGGGTGAGCTCGCGCGGCTCGCGGGTGAAGAGGTTCGGGTTGGGTTTGAGCGAGGTGCCGACGGGCTCGTGGCAACCGATGCACCCGCGCTTCTCACCGGGGTGCACGTAGTGGAAGCTACGCTCGGTGAGGACGGCGCGGCCGTCCTTGTCGAGCGCCTGTATCTGCAGGGGGATGCCGGCGGGGACGCGCACGGAGACGGAGCCGTCTGGCTCAACGGGGACGGTGCCGAGGATACGCTTGGGTGCGGCGTTCGGCACGTCGCGGCTGATCTTGTCGCTGCCGGGGATGTTCTTGACGTAGATCTGGTTGAAGCGCAGGAACTTGATGTCGCCGGGTTTGAGTTTGCCCTCGGGGTCGTTGCGCGTGAGGTTCACGTCCTGCACCATGTAGATGCCGGTCGTCGCGTCCTTGCCTTTGAGCGTCTTAGGATCGGGCAATTGGTTGGGGATGATGGACGGCACTTTCTGCGGGACAATCGGGATGGGCGAGAAGCACGCCGCGTCGGGGTCAATGTAGATCGGCTCGCGTCCGCCGAAGTCGTCCACCAGCGCGATGATGTAGGGGGTCTCTGGCGGGAGGCGGCCCTGGCTGTGGACCTCCACGGGCGAGTACGTCGCAAGGAAGAGATTCTCGTTGAGCGGGAACGGCGTGCTGTATTGGCCGTGGGTGCTGTAACCGGTCTCGGCCTCGGCATAGGGGATCTCCGGCGTGATGCGCGTGACGCTCTCGGGGCCGTTCTCGCCCTTGGTGATATCAATGCGGATGATGGACCCGGCGTGGTAGTTGTGGTGCCCCATGCCGTTGGCGAGGACTTTCAACGAGCCGGGGATCGCGCGCGCCTCGGAGATCATCAGCGGGTGGATCGTGTCGTTGCCGTAGTAGTGCGAGACCATCGAGCCGTCGGGGCGTTTCCACCAGAGCTTGTGGAACTCCATCTCGTGGCGGTCCACGTACTCCCAGCGCGTGAAGAGGATACGCCCGTCTGGCAGGACACTCGGCGTGGTCTCGTTCTCGATACCGTAGGAGAGCTGCCGGATGTTGTCGCCGTTCTTGTCACATGCGTACAGCACGAACGTCGGCGCGAAACGCCCCCCGTGGCAACGCCCGAAATTCTGCGAGCGCGACGACACGAACACGATGTCCCCGTTCGGCAGATAGCACGGGTCCTCATCCTCCACGGGGACCGTCAGGCGGTTCTCCCACGTCACCAGCTTGTCGCGTTCCGTGCCCGTCAGTTGCCGCACGGACGAGCCGTCAATGGCCGCCTCATACAGGAAGAACTGCTGATCCCTCGCGTCCTTTTTTTTCTCCGCGAACCCAAACACGAAACGCTTGGCGTCATACGACAGGCAGGGCTTCTGGTATGCGCCCTCCGGCATCTTGCCCTTGAGGAGGGGGGTGGTCTTCGGCTTGTCCGTCCGCCAGCCCGTCAGGACGGAGGGCCCCTCCCCGACGCGGCTCTCGGCGCCCCGGTACTGGTCGCAGTTGTGGCTGTAGCGGGTGGGCGGGTTTTTGTTGACGAACATCCGTTCGAACTGGAGTGCCGGGTGCGTGAAGAGGATGGCGCGGCGGATCGCGAACGCGCGGCTGAACAGGGCGGTGCCGTCCGGGACGGTGTCCTTGTCCCACGCTGCCTGGATGTCCTTCTCCAGCGCGTCCAGATCACGGAGCGCAGACACAGGTAGCGCCCCCCCCGCCGTCTTGACCAGCTCGGCAGTCTTCCGCGCCAGCTCCGTGCGCTCACGCGCCTGCCCCAGGTAGAACCACTCGCGCACCTGCTCGCACTGCTGCATCGTCACCGACCCGCCCAACAACAGCGACGATTTCTTGCGGAGGTCCTCCGGTGTCTTATTCGCATACCGCCCCGCAAGCTCCTGAATCCCCCCCCCCGGGGCCCCCTTCCGCCTTTCCCCGATTGCCCCGCCGCGTTAACGCCGCACCCCCCCGA
>WRML01000192.1 GCA_009777165.1 Kiritimatiellota bacterium | reverse complement strand
GGGGGGGGGGCGTTCTCCCCGCGGGGGGGGGGGGGGGGGGGCTGGTCCGGCGCCTTCTCCCCGGGGGCCCCCACGCAGCCGACCACTGTGTTCACGGGGACCGTGACCCCCTCCTTGACATAAATCTTCAGCAGGATCCCCTCGAAGAAACTCTCCACCTCCAGGTTCGCCTTATCGGTCTCGATCTCAAAGAGGATGTCCCCCTTCGCCACGGGATCCCCCTCCTGTTTGAGCCATGTGACAATGGCCCCCTCCTCCATCGTTTGTCCCAGTTTCGGGAAAATCACCATCTGCGCCATATCATCTCCTTATCTGCCGAAAATCGAAAGGATGCATTATAAACCATCCCCCCCACGGATGTCACTGCGAAAGATACGCAATCCAAAATTACGTAGAAGGAAGGCGATTTCGAATTTTCGAATTTGAGAACGTCTCCCCTACCTCACTAGGATTGTCGTCCCGGTGAGCGGGAATGTGACGGCGAGCGTACCGCTGCCAGTGAGCCATGGCGTGTTGATGCTGGTGTAGCCTCCGCCTTTCTGCGGGATACCGTCAATGAACAACGCATGGATATACAGCTTGCCCGTGAGGTCGAGCGTCGCGCCTGTCGTGCAGAACTGTCGCCTGTGAGCGTGTCAGGCCCCGTCTTGAAAAGGCGAGCACCATGTTTTTTACCAGAAGCCGTACTGCCCCGACCCGATCACGTACACCGCAAGCAGCAGGTTGGTGAGCGCATGCGACAACGCCGCCGCCCAGACATCACCCGTGCGGATTGTCAGCCAGCCGTAGGCCACCCCCGCGAACATCCCCGCCAGCCAACGGTCGTGCTCCAGCCCGAACACCGCCACGACAACCCAGAACGCGTGCATATCGAAAGATGTCAGAGAGATCCTCCAGAACTTCGCGTTGCGAAGCCAGCGGTAGAAAAAACCACGGAAGAAAAATTCCTCGATGACCGCAATCACGCCCGCAGACCCGACGAGCTTCATGATCGTCAGGCCCCACCCCGCCTCCGACGGCGAGAACGCCAGTGAGAGATGACCGTAGGGGAGCGCGGGGAAAAAATCGGGGTTGTAATAATTGGGGAACGTCCCCGGCATCATGATGCACCAGCGGTGATAGAACGCCTGGACGTTCGGCGCGGTACGTCCGAGCCATGGGGTCTCCGGCACAATCCACACCACCGCCACAATGACCCCCACGAGCAACGCCAACGGCACGTTCGACAATTTGAGCACAGGATACACGCGCCACGGCTTCAGCCACAGGAACAATCCCGCACACACCACGGATTTCACGGCATAGCCCCACGGGTACAACACACGCGGACACGGGTAAACACTCGCCAACCCCTGTAACAGGAAGATCACCCCCACCCACACCACGAACGGCACCACATGGCCTGCGAAAATTCTCCGATCTGTCTGCATATTTCCTTTTACACTCCGAAAAAGTGGGACTCATCATAACACAGACACGTCATACGAAGCATTATCTTTTTATGTTTATTTTCTGAGAAAAAAGGTTTCATTTCCGTGTCCGTTTGGTGTACACTAGTTATTGTTTTGTGTTGCAGAAGGATTATGGAAGAATGGATGGAGAAATGGGGAAGAATGACCAATCGTATCTGAATCAGCTTTCGGAGAAGGCCGTCTCTACGTGTCTGGTGGATGCTTCGTTCTATGCGAAGTACGATGTCAAGCGTGGGCTGCGCGACGTGACCGGCAAGGGGGTGCTGGCAGGGTTGACGCAGATCGGCGACGTGATGGCGCACACGCCGACGGAGGACGGGGAGGACGCCGGGCCCGGGTGCCTCATCTACCGGGGCATTGACATCCGCGAGATCGTGGACGGCTTCATGCGGGACGGCCGCTGCGGCTTTGAGGAAATCACCTACCTCCTGCTGTTCGGCAATCTGCCGGACACGGACGAGCTGACCCGTTTCACCGAGATGCTGTTCGGCCTCCGCGAGTTGCCCGATGAGTTTGTGCATGACTCGATCCTCAAGCTGGTCAGCCGCGACATCATGAACGCCATGTCCCAGTCCGTGCTGGCGCTGTACACGCTGGACGACGACGCGGAGAAAACGGACATCCCCAACGTACTGCGCCAGTGTCTGCGGTTGATCGCCACGTTCCCGCTGCTGGCGGCCTACTGCTACCGCGCCTACGCCTACCGTTTCCAGAACAAGAGCCTTGTCCTGCACAGCTCGTCCAAGACACGCTCGACCGCGGCAAACTTCCTTAGCATCATGCGGCGGAACGGCGAGTACACGCCGCTGGAGGAGCAGCTCCTCGACCTCGCGCTGGTGCTGCACGCCGAGCACGGCGGCGGCAACAACTCCGCCTTCACCACGCACGTCGTCACCTCCTCCGGCACGGACACCTACTCGACCATCACCGCCGCGCTCGGTTCGCTCAAGGGGCCCCGCCACGGCGGCGCGAACATCAAGGTGGTGCAAATGTTCGAGGACATGAAACGCGCGGTCTCGGACTGGACGGACGAGCGCGAGGTGGAGGACTACCTCGTCAAGCTCGTCAAGAAAGAGGCGTTCGACCGCAAGGGGCTCATCTACGGCATCGGTCACGCGGTGTACTCCACGTCCGACCCGCGTTCCCTGATCCTGCGCGGCCATGTGGAGAAGCTCGCCGCCGAGAAGGGGGTCTCGGACGAGATGAACCTGTACCTGCTGGTCGAGCGGATTGGACCGGACATTATCGGGCAGAACCGCAAGATGTACAAGGGGGTCAGCGCGAATGTGGACTTCTACTCGGGTATGCTCTACCGGCTGCTGGGGATCCCGCCGGAGCTGTACACCCCGCTGTTCGCGATCTCGCGCATCGTGGGGTGGAGCGCGCACCGCATCGAGGAACTCGCCAACAGCGGCAAGATCATCCGCCCCGCCTACACGAGCGTCGCCCCCCGCCGCAACTATACGCCGATCGGCGATCGGTAAGGGGGGGAGGTGGGGGACCCGCCCATGTGTTTTTGTATGAGGGAATGAAAAGAAGGAGCGAAACATGAGAAAGTCAGGTAGTGGGTTTGCCGCCGAACTGATGGTCGGCGTGTTTATGGTAGCGGTGTTGGGACTGCTGTTTTATTTCACGGTCGTCATTTCCGGGAGGGATTTGCTGAGCGGCAAACGTTCGGTCCCGGTGGAGGTCACGTTCACGAATGTGGGAGGGCTCAAGGTGCGGGACTCGGTCGTCGTGCGCGGGATGGTGGTAGGCTCGGTCAGCGGGATGCAGATCGGGCGCGACTCGGTCCGCGTGACGCTGTCGCTTCCCTCGGACGTGGCGTTCCGCGAGGGGTACCGCATTGATGTCCGCGCGACATCAATGCTCGGGGGGAATAACCTGGTCATCGAGGAGGGGGACGGCAATGTGTTGCCGTCGGGGACGGTGCTGGTCGGACAGTCCCCCGTCAACTGGATGCGCGACCTGGGGGAGGTCGTCAGCAACCTGCGCGAGGCAACGAGTGGAATGTCCCTGAAAAATACCGTCGCGAACCTAGAGGAGACGTCGGAGGCGTTAAAGAACCTGATCGCTCGCGTAAATGACGGGAAGGGAACGCTGGGCAAGCTGTTTTCCGAGGATGAGACGCTGTATCAGGATTTGTCCAAGACCGTGGCGAACATCAGGGTCATCACCGAGAAACTGGGCGAGGGGGATGGGTCGTTGGCGCGTCTGTTCAACGACGACGGCGGAATCTACGACGACTTGCGCGGCGCGATCGCGAACGTGAAGGCGATCTCCGATCGCTTGGAGAGGGGCGAGGGCACCATCGGCCGGTTGTTGTCGTCAGACGATTTGCTGTACAACGACCTGAACGCCACCATGGCGAACCTCAAGAGCTTCACAGAACGGTTGGAGAAAGGCGAGGGGTCGCTAGGGATGCTGATGAAGGACGACAACAAAATCTACAACAACATTGACGCGACCGTGGCGAACCTGAAAACCGTGTCCGAGCGCCTCGCGAACGGTGAGGGGACCCTCGGCAAGCTGTCCGCCGACGACCAGCTCTACAAGGATGTCCACGGCCTAATCAAGGATGTACGCCAGACCGTTGACAACTTCCGCGACACCATGCCCATCACCGCATTCACGAGCATTCTGGCGGGGGCGCTGTGAGGTAAGTCAGACTGATGACCTCTGACTTCTCCCTCTGTCTTGCACCGTTGCGCGGCGTGACGGTACGGACGTTTCGTAATCTCCACGCGAAGTGGTTCCTGTCGCCGGACCGCGCGGTGGCGCCATTCATCGCAACGGTCGCGGGGCAAAGGGTCAAGCCCATCCTGTTACAGGACATTGACCCGACGCGTGAACAAGCGGTCCCCGTCGTGCCGCAGGCGATTGGCAAGGATACCGGGCAACTCCGTGTCATGCTTCGGGCATTCAAAGGCTTAGGATACACCTGTGCGGATTTGAACGCAGGATGCCCGTGGCCGTTCGTCATGAAGAAAGGGCGGGGGGCCGGGTTGATGCGGGATGCGGACGCGTTCGCCGCGATGCTGGAAGCCGGGTGCGAGGAGATGCCGGGGGGCTTTTCCGTGAAAGTCCGCTTGGGCATCAGTACGCCCGACCTGCTCGCCGAGCGGATGGAAATCATCAATGCTTTCCCCCTGCGCGAGGTCACCATCCATGCGCGGACCGCAAAGCAGATGTACGAGGGGGAGGTGTTACTCGATGCGTTCGCCGCTGCTGCGGGGTTGTGCCGGCACCCTGTCGTGTACAACGGCGACATCCGCACGCGTGAAGATTTTCTGGCGATGAAAACGCGTTTCCCGACAATCCGCCGCTGGATGATCGGTCGCGGGTTGGCCGCGAATCCATTCCTGATTGAGGACATCCGAAGCGGTGTTCCTGTGGTGCACGACATGAGCCGCTTGAAATCGTTTTTGGACGATTACCTGACGGCTTGCGAGGAAGCGCTTCACGGCTCTGCGCCTGTGCTGGGACGCATGAAAGAGCTGTGGAGCTATCTCCACGTTTTCTATCCATACGGCGAGCGGTTGTGGGACACAATCAAAATCGCCCGTACGGTTGACGAGTATCGGCGGGCGATCGGAGGCGTTTGCCCAAGGTAGGGTAAACTCGCAGTCCCCTCGTTTTATAGTGAATTCACATTAAAAGTGTTCCATTCTTACATCCCGTTAGGGATGTGTCTCTCGGTAGAAAAACGCCCTCCCCCCCTTGTCCGCAAGAAAAGGGGCCCCCGTG
>WRML01000191.1 GCA_009777165.1 Kiritimatiellota bacterium | reverse complement strand
CCAGCCGACGACCGCGCGGTGGGGGGTGTCCATGCTCTCGACGCGCATGTCGGGGGTGTCGTCGGGTTCGCCCGGTTCTTCGAGCTCGGCGACGTAGAGGGGGGCGCCCCAGCTGGCCTCGGCCCACGTCTCCTTGCGTTCGCGCGTGTCAATGCCGTCGGTCAGGACCAGCACGCCGGCGATGTCCTGCCCCTTGAGGCGGTCGAAGAGGCGGTTGAGGCTGAGGTTCAGGTGCGTGCTTTTGCCGTCCGGGGTGAGCGCGGGGGCCCCCTCGAGCGCGACGGGGGTGTCGAGGTCGGTGTGGAAGGGATAGACTTCGACCGTGCACTTGGCGCGGACGGAGTCGGCCCATTTCATTTTCAGCATGTCGAGCGCGGTGTCCCAGCGCGCGGCCGTCGCCCCGTCGCCGTACGATTGCGTCATGGATGCGGAGCGGTCGAGCAGGACCAGGAAGCGGGGCTTGACGAGCACGGTCAGCGAGCTTTTACGCCCGGGGATGAAGAGGATCCAGAACAGGAGCGCGAGGAACAGGAGGCGCAGCACGATGAGGGTGCCGCTCATGGCGTTGCGCGGCAGGTACCGCCACGAGGTCCACCCGACCACCGCCAGTGCCACCAGCATCGCGGCGAAAATCGCGCCGGTCGGGAAACTGTGCTCGAAAATCCATTCTGCCGTCGGCGTCATCGAATGACCTCCTTCTTTGTCATCGAATGAAACGAATTTAACGAATGATATTCGCGTCTGTTCGTGTCATTCGATGACGTTCTCCCGTTTTCGTTTGTCATTGGATGACGACCTTTCCTGCGAGGTCCACTGACATTTTCTCGATGGCGCCGGTCTTCTGCCGCAAGATGCGGTTGGCGTACCACCACTCCGTGAGCGCGAGGATGAGCGCGAGCCAGAAGCAGAACTCCACGAGTTTGCGCCCGTTCCTGAACTCCTCGATCTGACGGAACAACTCCTCGGGCTCCTGCGCGGTGATGATCCGGCGGAAACCCGTCCACTCCTGCAACTGCTCGACGGGCACGGGCGCGAGGTACGACTCCGCACGGTCGGTGTTGACCGCCAGCACGGGCTCCGGCTCCGCCGCCCCCCCCTTCGTGCGCAGGTACACGCCCGGCTCGGTGAGCGCCTCGATGACGAACGTACGGTTGCCGCTGTCCTTGATGGGGACGATCGCGCCGGTGGGACCCGTGATGATGTCGTCCTCACGGTAGTTCGGGACGGACTCGTTGACGAGGATGTTCGAACCCAGCCGGACGTGCGGCGGCTGGATGGACGCGCCCGCGCCGAGGCGGATCAGCTGGTGCACGATCGGCAGGAAAAACGCCGTCACCGGCAGTGAGCTCCACTCGCGGTCCGCGGACACCGCGAACTGGAAGATGCGCCCGCGCCCGAGCGCGCGCCCAAGCATGAAGGGGGTGTCGTTGCCGGCCGTGACCAGCACCGCCGCCCCCTCCGCGAGCTCGCCGAACGTCTGGTAACGTTTGAGCGCCAGCGTGGGGACGGTCCCGTCGGGGACCGCCATGGAGAAGACCACGACCTGGTCCGGCTGGGGGGGGACCCGGCGAAGCTGGCGCGCGGACAACTCGAGCGGCACGCTCTCGATGTCCTTCGGGGGGGCCGGCAGGATGCTGAACCCGGCGTAGGCGGACGGGTCCGCGCGCTCGCCGGGGAAGACAATCACGACCCCCCCCGTCTTGACGTACTCCTCGACCTTGATGGCCGCCTGCCCGGAGAGGGGGAACGCGTCGCACAGGAACACGGCCTGGAAATCGCGCAGATCCACGCCGTCAAGCTCCGCCGTCTCGACCTGGCGGATGTTCTCGTCCGCCGCGCCCGGCGCGAGCGCGGCCTTGAGGAAGCGCGTGGCGTCGCGGGGGCCCACAACAAGCGCGGGCAGTTGCTCACGCACACGCAACAGGAAGAGGAACGCGTCATCCTCCGGCAGCGCGTCCTGGGGGGTCGTGACCTTCGCGACGTGCACCCCCGGCTCCAGCCCGCCGACGATGAACTCGACGGCGGATGCCGTGTCCGCCTCGGTCATCAGGTCGCGCCGCCCGCGGTCCTGCCCGTTGACCTCCAGCCCGACGGTGAGCTGCTTCGCGGGCCCCGAGCGCGCGACGCTCACGTTGATGCGCGCGGTCTGCCCCGCAAGCAGGAGATTGGGCGTGACCTTCACATCGAAGGGACACGCGTTGTCGGGGAGTTGCGCCCCGGCCGCCAGCACGAAGAGCGAGATCGCGTTACGCTGCTCACGGGTGATGGCGGGGCCTTTGCTGGCGTCGGCGGGGGGGGACTCCTCCGCTTGGTTCATCGCGTCGCGGAAGCCGTGCCACGGGAGCGACTGCCCGTCGGTCAGGATGAAGATTTCCTTCTCGCGGCGGTTCTGCTGCTGTTCGAGCGCGAACACTGCGAGCGCGACCGCCTCGTCCAGGCGCGAACTCAGCGGCAGGCTCTCCCGAGCCCGGATCGCCTGAACGACGGCGGCGTGCTCGGCGGTCATCTCGATGACGACCTGCGGCACCTCCGACGCAAGGAACACGCAGACGCGGTCACCCTTCTGCAGTTTATTCACAATGCCGACCGCCGTCTCCTTGCAGATGTTCCAGACCGTGTCGCGCTCCAGCTCATAGTTCATGCTGTAGGAGGCGTCGAGGATGATCGCGACATCCCGGTCGGCACGGGTCAGGAGCGAGGAGTCGTTGGTGGACGAGCGCAGCACCGGGACCGCGAACGCCAGCGCGATGGCGATGACCAGCAGCGTGCGCAACAGCCAGAGGATGAAGTTCTCGAAACGCACGCGGCTCGACGAGCGCCGCTGCGCGGCCTTGAGGAACCGCAGGGTCGGGAACGGCGTCACCACCGTGCGGCGGCGCTGGAACATGTGCAGCATCAGCGGGATGGACGCCGCCGCAAGCGCCCACAGGAACATCGGATTTGCGAATGGTATCATGGCTCAACTTATCGTGACAACCGTTTGCGTTCTTCGAGGTAGGCGCGGACAAACGTGTCCATCGGCTCATCGGTCTTGACCACGCGGTAGTCCACCTTCATCTCGGCGCACGCCCCGCGGTAGGTTTCGATGAACTCGCCCATCAGATCCTTGTACTCCTTGGCGATGGCGCGGGGGTCGGCGATCATACGCTCGCCGTTCTCCAGGTCCTCGAACTCCGCGCCGCGCTTCAGGTCGAGCGAGAGCTCCACCGGGTCAAACGTGTGGAAGACAATCACGTCGTGCAGGTTCTTGCGGAAATGCGCGAGGGCCTTGATGATCTCATGCTGGTCATCGAGCAGGTCGGAGATGACGACGATCATCGCACGGCGGTTGATGGTCTCGGCGATCTGGTGCATCACGTCCGCGCCGGCCGTGCCGTTGGCGGGCTTGTAGCCCTGGAGGATTTTCAGGGAGTTGTTGAGTTCGTTGAACGAGTTCTTGCACGGGAGCGACGCGTCCATCTTCTCGCCGTAGATGTACATCCCGATCGAGTCGCGCGCCTTCAGCACGACATAGCCGATGGCGGCGGCGAGCGAACAGGCGTAACTGTATTTCGTCGGCAGGTCCACGGAGGACGTGTAGTTCATCGAACCGCTCCGGTCCACAAGCAGATAGACGCGGAGGTTGGTCTCGTCCTGGTAACGGCGGATGAAATACTTGTCGGTACGCCCGAGGACCTTCCAGTCAATGCGCTTGATGTCGTCGCCCGGCATGTAGGAGCGGTGATCCGCGAACTCCGTGCTGGCGCCCCGTTGCGCGCTGCGGTGGCGCCCCGCGAGCGTGCCCTCGACGACATAACGCGAGTTCAGCACCAGGCGGTTCAGCTTCGACATCTGCTTGGCGTTCAGAAATGCGGAAATCCCTTCGGCTTTAGCCATCTAGCGGCCCCCCGTTGCCACGACCCAGAAGTCGCTGTCGCTCTCGATCATCAGCGCGAACTGCCCGTCCGAGGACAGCTTCAGGAAACGGATCCCGTTGACCGCGCTGCCCTCGCTGGCCGTGCCGCGCTGGGGGGGGGCGCCGGGCTCCGCGAGGGTCTCGAACTCGACCAGCATGGGGGTCCCCTGCCGGCGCGTGACGATACTCGCCTGCCGTTTGCCGTAACTGGTGAACGGGAATTGCTTGAGCGCGGTGAGGCGGCTGCCCAACGTCTGGCTGTGGAGCGTGAACCGCTGGTTTTGCGTGTTCGCCACACGGCGGAGCGACTCCGTCTTATAGATCCACTCCGCGCCGAAGCGATCGGTCCTGGGCGGGGGGTTGGGTTGCGTCATGATGGAACGGAGGCTTTCGGGGAACGCCACGTTCGAGACATAGTACGTGCGCAAGGCCTTCTCGACGGTGAGGTGGTCAATGCGCGTGAGCCATCGCCGCGCCAGGGTGTTCGCATTCCGCGCGATGACAGGGGCGGACGGATCGGTGGTCAACGCGCTCTCGAACACGCGGACCGCATCCTGCTGCTTGCCGCTCGCCAGCAGGTGCCACGCCGCAATCGTCTTGACGGCGGGCAGGTACTCGCCCAGCGTGGCGGACTTGTCCATCACCGACTGGCAGATGTCAATGATGGCGTCATGCCGCGTGGGGTCTTGTGCATGCGCCCGCCAGACCCGCATGAACGCATCCTCCTGAGGTGACGCACCCAACACAGCGCTTACCACAAAAACAAACCCTGCGGCAAGCCAAGTTTTCTTTGAGAAACCTGTAATCAT
Source organism: Kiritimatiellota bacterium (assembly GCA_009777165.1). Lineage (GTDB taxonomy): Bacteria > Verrucomicrobiota > Kiritimatiellia > RFP12 > UBA1067 > WRJS01. The sequence goes on along the minus strand of WRML01000191.1, from coordinate 522 downwards.
CAATGATGAGTATCTCCACATAAAAAGAATATCATACGACAAATGTTTCAAAAGTGGAAACGAAAAATCATAGGCAAGCGAAAATAGTTACACGCGGGTCGTGACAGCATTTTTTGAGAGTGCTATAGCGCGCCATAATGATCTGCCCACCGCACGCAAAGGGGACTGCCGCGCAACCTCTGGAGTGCGGTGGCTTGCCGCCGCTTTCCGTCGCGGGGGCTCGCCCCCGCGCGGGGACGATTGTGGGGGGGGCACGTGTATGTGCCCGGTCACTGGCGCGTGGGGCGAGCCCCACGCATGAAAGCGGTGGCTATATGCGCCCCGACAGGGGAAACCCGCCGCACTCCATATCGCAACCTGCAAACATAATTTCTGGGGAAGTCTAGAGCATTTTAAAAAATCTCGTGTCCGCTTCCCACCAAAGGCTGAAAGCCCTCGCGCCTGTGTCGAGAAGGCGCAACCTCTGGAGTGCGGCGGCTCGCCGCCGCTTTCCGTCGCGGGGGCTCGCCCCCGCGCGGGGAC
>WRML01000190.1 GCA_009777165.1 Kiritimatiellota bacterium | reverse complement strand
GTTAGGGATGTTTCTTTCGGTAGAAGAGAACGCAAAAAAAATCATGGCATCCCCTCGGGATGCCTCGTTTAGGCGCATCCCGTGCCCCATCGGTCGCACCTGCGCCGATGGGGGCCCCTTTTCCTGCGGACATGGGGGGAAGGATGTTTTTCTACCGAGAGACACATCCCTAACGGGATGTAAGAATGGAATACGTTTAAAGTTAATTCACTATAGCATTTCATAAAAAATTCCCATTGTCATCCACAGATGGGAGTGGTATGCTTATTTTCTATTATGACACATCGGGTAGTTTATTTCTGTTTATTGGTGGCCCCTGCTTGGGCCGAGATGAAAATTGAGTGTGACGCACTGGCGGTCACGCTGGGAGAGGGCGGCGAGCTTGCGCTCGCGCGCGACGGTCAGGTGTTCGCGCGGGCACAGGTTGACCCGCAAGGGTTCCGCAACGTGATGTCGGATCACGCGGCGTTCGGGAGGGGGCCTGCGCTCGAATCGGGGACCCTACGCATCGCGCTCTACCCGGGGGTCCCGTTCGTGCTGTTCCGCAAGACCCTGCGGGGGGGGGCGGAGCCGGCGGTCACCAACCGCGTCCACTACCCGGCGCTTGAGTTGGCCGACCGGCGGCTGTCCGTCGCGCTGGGCACGGGGGGGCCCGTCCCGCTGGAGAAAAACAAGGGCAGCTACATGTGGAGTGCAGTTGTGGACCCGGACACCCGCAACGGCGTGGTCGGGGGGTGGGTCACGACAGACCGCGGCAGCGGGGTCGTGCGTACCGAGGGGAACACGCTCCCGGCGTACGTTGATTTCGGGCGCCTGCTCGTGCCGCACGTTGACTTCGGGCGTCTGCTGGTGAAGCCCGGGGCGGAGGAGCCGCTGGAGACGTTCGCGGTCGGGTCTTTCGAGGACGCGCGTCTCGGGCTGGAGGCTTACGCGGACGCCCTCGCGAAGGTCTACCGCATCCAGCTGCCGCCCATGCCGACCGTCCACTGCACGTGGTACGTGGATGGCGCCTCGACGCAGAAAAAAATGGAGCCGCGCGTGGCGTTCCTCGCCGAGCAGCTGGTCCCGTTCGGTATGGGCGTCGCGCAGATTGACGACGGCTGGCAGCTCGGCCAGAAAGCGAACGGCCCGAAGAAGGTCTTCGTCGGCCACGACCCGAAGGGGCCCTACCCGGACGGCATGAAAGCGATGGCGGACATCATCCGCAAGCACGGCATGGCCGCGGGTATCTGGTTGATCCCCTTCGCTGGGACAATCGGCGACCCGTGGTTCGCCGACAAGACGGACTGGTTCGTCAAGCGGCAGGACGGCACCCCCTACGACACGCGCTGGGGGGGGACTTGCCTCGACCTCACGCGCGCGGATACCCAGGCCCACCTGCGCGGCGTCATCCGCACGCTCGTCCACGATTGGGGTTACACCTACCTGAAGATGGACGGCCTCTACACCGGCATGGCCATCAATCAGAACTACGTCTGCGACGCGTTCCGCGAGGACGACATGGGCGGCGCGGTCCTCTCCGACCCCGGCGTCACGCAGGTCCAGATGATGCGCAACAGCCTCCGGCTCGTCCGCGACACGGCCGGCACCAACGTGTTCCTGCTCGGGTGCTGCGTCCCGCAGAACGCACGCAGTGCAGGCGCCGCGTTCGGGCTGGTTGACGGGATGCGCATCGGGCCCGACAACGGCGCGTCGTGGGACAGCCTCCTGCGCGGCCCCGAGTACGGCGCGTGGCAATACTTCCTCCACCGCCGCGTCTGGTACAACGACCCCGACCCGCTCTATGTCCGCACCTCGCTCGCCTCCGCCCACGCCCGTGTGATCGTCTCGTGGGTCACGCTCGCCGGGCAGATGAACAGCAGCAGCGAGGAGTACGCCGCGCTCCCCCCCGACCGCCTCGACCTGCTCAAACGCGCCATGCCTTCCCACCGCGCCACCGCCCGCCCCGTGGACCTCTTCGAGAACCGCATCCCCTCCATCTGGCACGTGAGCGACGGCACCCGCGACATCATCGGCCTCTTCAACTGGGACGCCGCACCCAAGGCGTTCGACTTCCCGCTCGCCAAAATCGGCCTCGACCGCGCCGCGCCCCACATCGCCTTCGAGTTCTGGGAAAACGGCCTCACCGAACCGTTCAGCGGCAACCTTCGCCTGACCCTCCCGCCGCAATCCTGCGCCGTGCTCGCCGTCCGCCCCGTCAACGACCACCCCCAGCTTATCAGCACCTCGCGCCACATCACGCAAGGCATCATTGACGTGAAACAGGAACGCTGGGACCCCCAGGCCGCCACGCTCTCCGGCATCAGCGAGCTCGTCGCCGACGACCCCTACGAGCTACGGATCCTGACCCACACCGCCTCCGGCAGAAACCCCGCCGTCCTGCGCGTCGCCACGGACGACGACGCCGTCACCGCCACGCAGAAAACGGAAGAGGGGCTTCTGCGCGTCACCCTCCACAGCACCCGCAGCAAGGCCGTATCCTGGCGCGTCGAATTCTCGAAGACCGACGCCACCGCCATCACGCCGCGCGTCAAGGACGTGCGGACCGAACTCCCCGACATCTTCGCCGCGCTCACCCTCCGCTGGGACAGCAACACCCGCGCCTGCGAGATCAAGCGCAACGGCAAGGTCATCGTGCCGGCCGCCCTCGGCGCGTCGTGGGCCGACGACACGATCCAGTCCGGGCAGACCTACACCTACGAGGTCACCCCCTTCACGCTCGACGGCACACGCGGCGCGTCCGTCCCTGTGACCTTCACCGCCCCCGTCATCCCGCAGCTCGGCGATGTCCCCCCGATGCCGCACGTCGCGCTCGGCGACCTAAAGCCGCTCCGCACGGCCGTCGGCTACGGCAGCTTCAAAGTCAACACCGCCCTTAACGGCCCGCTCACGCTCGGCAAGGACGTTTACGTCTCCGGCGTCTGCATCCATGCCGACGGCCACGCCGTGTACGCCCGGGCCCCCGACCACAAGCGATTCGTCGCCGTCGTCGGCATTGACGAGAGCCAACGCCCGCAGAACCAGTCCAGCATCCGTTTTGTGGTCGCGGGCGAGGCGGCGGATGGTCAGCGCATATTGGCGTCCTCCCCCGTGTTGCGCTTCGGACAGCGCGAACGGTGGCACTTCGACATTGCCCTCCCCGACGATATCGAGAATATCGTACTCATCAGCGAATCCGCCGGAGACGGCATCAAAAGCGACCACGGCAACTGGTGCAACGCTGGATTCCTCCGGCAATAAACGTACACAGTTGACATGACACTGCACGAAAAATGGAGCAACGTTATTGCCCATGCTCATGCTTTTGAAAAGGAGAGAAAAGGGGAGGATCTCCAGCCACGGGTGGTGTGGTGCGGCAACCCTGACGATGTAGAGACGAACCGCTGAACAGTTTTTGATGTCTGCGTTTTACGCGCATTCAAGCTTCCCAAGAAGAAAATCTGGCAGGGTTCTATACACGTAAGTGTAACAAAGTATGATGTATGATGTCCTTCCCGAAACGTGACCTGGAGTTTGCGCCTTTTTTTTGTGGCGGGAAACTCTGGCAGGGAAAATTCAGATGTGGGAAGTGGTCAGTGACAAGTGGTGAGTGATGAAAGGTCAGGATTGAGGAAGGGAAAAGGAGAACGATTATGAAAACAAGGTTGGGAATGGTGTTGAGCGCTTTTGCGCTGATGATGTGTTCGGGATGCGTTCTTATGAAATCGGATGAGGAGTGGAACGAGGTCATGTACAAGGTTAGGAAAGCAGAGAAAGGCTTAAGCGGCGGTTTTCGTCTCACCAGCATTGAATAACTCCATAACCCAGAAAAGTACCGCCAACCAGATGGAGGCAGGAGGATAGAAACTATAGTCGTGACAATAGCCCGGCTTATTAGGTATTCAGTCGGCCTCCTGCCAAGCTTCCGCTTCCGCTTCGCAGGCGCAGGACGTTACTAGGGTTTTTATTCCCCTATGTTTTCCGCACCAGACCAAACAACCAAACCACTGGGCTAACACGAGACAACAGCCAAAACCACTGACTCGTGAAAGCCAACGGCAAAGCCATTAACCCATGTATAGTCAAATCACATTAAAAGTGTACCGCGACAACATCCCGTTAGGGATGTTTCTTTCGGTAGAAGAGAACGCAAAAAAAAATCATGGCATCCCCTCGGGATGCCTCTTTTAGGCGCATCCCGATGGGATGCGAACATGGGGGGGGGCGTTTTTCTACCGAGAGATACATCCCTAACGGGATGTAAGAATGGAACACTTTTAATGTGAATTCACTATAACTTCAAGTAAAATGCTGTTGGCTTGTGTCCTATCTCCTGATGCTGTCCAGTGACTGCGGTACGGTGCCGGTCTTGCCGGGGGCGAGGTCGAAGACGAGGAAGTTGCGGTTGACATCCTTCCAGAGGAGACTGTCGAACTTGTACCAGCCGGTGGGGAAGTTGGGGAGGTTGCGGTTCTTGCCTTCGGGGAAGCAGAAGTGGAACTCGTCGCCGTTGCGGTAGCCGTCGATGATGATGAAGCCGATACCGAAGGAGGTAGGGGTCTGGGCATCATACTCCTGGATTAGCACGACGGGCCGGGACTCGGCGTAGAGGGTTTGTCTGGCACGTTCAACGAGGGGTTCGAGGGGGGTGGTGCGCTCGACGGGGATGAGGGGGGTGTCGCGCATGCCGGCGCCGGGCTTGAGGCCGAGTTGCTTGGCAAACTCCTTCTCGTCTTTGCTGTCCCACCGGGCCTGCTTCATGCGGGCGCGGCCGGCAAGCCCGTTGCAGAAGCCGAAGGCGGCGTCAAAGTCGCTCAGGCGGAATCCGGGGCGGGACTGGGAGGGGTTGGTGTGGATGCGGGTGAAGTCGAGCTTGATGTTCCGGGGGTTGTCGCCGGTGATGGGGGCGCGGTAATAGGTCATCAGCTTCAGGAGAAAGACGGAGGCACCGGAGCCGAGGTGCCACCCGTTGCCGTCGGTGGCAGTGCCGTGGTAGCGCTGGATGTGCCAGTTGTTGTCGAAGCGGTCGTTGAGGAGGGGCTCGACGCTTTCGCCGAGGGGGCCGGCCGGGGGGGTCGTGAAGGTGACCTCGTTGTCGCTGTACTTGACGCCGAGGGCGCTCTGGGCGTAGGCGCGGGCGTAGTAGGTGGTGTTGGGCCTGAGGCCGAGGATCTGGGCGTCGTAACGGTCGCGGTGGTACAGGGGGAAGGCGTTGTGGGCCGTGGTGGGCTTGGGGGCGGTGTTCCAGCAGATGCCGTACT
>WRML01000189.1 GCA_009777165.1 Kiritimatiellota bacterium | reverse complement strand
GCGTTGCCGGGGGGGGCCTTTGCCGTCGCCGCGCTCACACTCATGTTCGTGTGCGCGCTGGCGCGGCGCGCGGGGGGGGGGTGCACGCCGAACACGCTCATCCTGACGGGGGTCGTCGCCGGCGCGATGCTCTCCAGCCTGCTCATGCTGCTGGTGTCGCTCATGGGGGCCCACGCCGTGCAAAGCACCATCTGGTGGCTGCTCGGCAACCTGCAGGCCACCTCTTGGCCCCTCGTGGCGACGGTGGGGGGGCTGGTCGCGCTGGCCGTCCTTACGCTCTGCTGGGAGGCGCGGGCGTTGAACGCGCTCGCGCTCGGACGGGAGGCCGCCCACAACCTCGGCGTGCAGACGCGCCTCTCGCTGCCGCTCATCCTCGGCGCGGCGACGCTCGCCGCCGCCGCCGCCGTGTCCGTCGCGGGCATCATCGGGTTCGTGTGGCTCATCACGCCGCACATCCTGCGGCGCGCCGGATACACCAGCCACAGGGCCCTGATCCCCGCCTCCGCACTCGCGGGGGGGGCCTTTCTCGTGCTGTGCGACATTGTCGCCCGCACCGCCCACCCCCCCCACGAGATCCCCGTCGGCGTCATCACCGCGCTCACGGGGGGGCCCTTCTTCCTCTGGCTCATGACCCGCCAGCGCGAGGGGGGGGCCAGATGATCACACTCACGCGCGTTCACGCCTCCTACCCCCCCCTGCGGGTATTGGACGGCATCTCGCTAGCGATCGGGCGCGGCGAGCGCGTCGCGCTCATCGGCCCCAACGGTGCGGGCAAGTCATCCCTGCTGAAGGTCATCTCCGGGTACCTGCCTGCCGAAGGGGGGGGGGTCGAGATCAAGGGGACGCCTGTCGCCAGCCTCCCCCCCCGGCAACGCGCGCGGATCCTGTCCGTCGTGCCGCAGGCCCCCCCCCCAGACATCCCCTACCCCGCCTACGACTTCGTGATGCTCGGGCGTTCCGCGACCCTGCCGCGTTTCGGGGGGCCCGCGGAGGCCGACCGCGACGCGGTCAGGCGCGCCATGGAGCTCACGGGGACGTGGCACCTGCGCGCGCGCCCCGTCCCGGCGATGAGCGGCGGCGAGCGGCAACGGCTCGCGCTCGCCATGGCGCTCGCGCCAGACCCGGAGATCATCCTGCTCGACGAGCCGACGTCGCACTTGGACTTGCGCCACCGCGCGGCGCTGACGGCCCTGCTCGTCCGACTCAACGAAGCGCGGCGGATCACGCTGGTGATGGCGGTTCACGACCTGACGCTCGCGAGCCAGTTTTTCCCGCGCGTCGTGCTGCTGGCGGGGGGGCGCAAGCTGGCGGACGGCTCTCCCCCGGAAGTCCTGACCCCCCCCCTGCTCGAGGCGGCGTACCATTGCCCCGTCCGCATCCACCCCCTCCCCGACGGGCAAGGGATGTGCGTGCTGCCCAGTATAGATGCGGATGCGGCAATCGGAAAAGAAAACCATTGCGTTCCGTAACCGAAACGTACTATAATCCGAACCTTGGGAAAAGGAGATGTTAGACGATGACGGTCAAACCATGTTGGCGTATTAAGGAAAGGGAGTAACGAAAATGAGCACCAAAGAGATGACTTCCGCCGAGCGCGTGATGACGGTTTTGAGGAACGGCGAGCCGGACCGAATCCCGCATTTCGAGTGGATTATCGACAAGCGGATTCGCCACGCGCTCTGCCCGGGCGCGTCGCTGGAGGAGTTCACGGTGCGGATGGGGTTGGATGCGATGCTGACAGACCCGGACTTCAAGACCGAGCAGGTCGCGCCGAACCGTTTCAAGAACGAGTGGGGCATCGTGGTCGAGCGGGGTACGGAGCAGCACGCCACCGTCGTGAAGCCCGCGATCGAGACCCTGGAGGATTTCCTGAAATACGAGCCGCCCGACCCGTATGCGCCGGGACGCTTCGCCAGCCTAGAGAAACTCGTCGAGCGCTACAAGGGCAAGTACGCCATCTGCCTGCACCTGAACGACGTCTTCTCCATCCCGCGCAACCTGATGGGTTTCGAGGAGCTGCTGGTCGCGTCCATGCTGGAGCCGGAACTGGTACGCAAGCTGGCGGAGATGTCCGCGGACCTCAACATCCAGTTCGCGCAGGAGGCGGCGCGGCTCGGTGCGGACTTTGTCTTCACGGGCGACGACTATTGCTCCGACACGAACTCCTTCCTTGCGCCGGAGTCGTTCCGCGAGCTGATGTTCCCGTCGCTCAAGAAAGTCTTCAAGGGTTTCCGTGACGCCGGGCTGCCGCTCATCAAGCACTCCGACGGGAACGTCATGCCGCTGCTGGACATGATCCTGGAGGCGGGGATTGACTGCCTCGACCCCATTGACCCCATGGGCGGCATGGACATGGCGGTCATGAAGCGGCAGTACGGGGACCGCATCGCGCTCAAAGGGAACGTGAACTGCGCGACGACGCTCGTGAACGGTACGGCCGAGGAGGTCGTGCAGGAGACGCTGGGCGTGATCCGCGCGGCGGCGGAGGGGGGGGGGCTGATCATCTCATCGAGTAACAGCATCCACTCGTCCGTCAACCCATTGAACTATCTCGCCATGCTCAGCACCATCAAAGCCTACGGCAAGTACCCCATCAGACTGGACTTCGACCACTCCGGTGCGCGCGAGGCATTCGGCTAGGGCGTGTTCACACAAAAGGCTGAAAGCCCGTCAATAAATGGAGGGCGATCGTCCCCGCGAGCCGTGAAGGCTGAAAGCCTTGCGCATATTATGCGCAAGGCTTTCAGCCTTTTGTGTCAACACGCCCTAGCAAGGACGTCTCGTGCGCGATGAATCGAGCGTATGGACAAGCAGACCCGAACGGAGCTTGGGCTCGAACCATGTGCTTTTGGGCGGCATAATCTGCCCAGCGTCAGCGATGTCCATCATCTGCGCGACGGTCACGGGATACATTGAGAACGCCACCGCGTCACGCCCGCTGTCCACGCGCTTGGTCAGCTCGCCTGTCCCTCGGATCCCGCCGACGAACGAGATGCGCGTGTTCGTGCGCGGGTCGTCAATGCCCAGCACAGGCGCCAGCAGGCGGTCTTGCAGGACGCTGACGTCCAACCGCCCGACAGGGTCTGCCTCAAACACGTCCCACGCCAGCCGGTGCCATTTCCCTGCGAGATACATACGCACCTCGCGCGGACCCGCAGGGTCGGCGCCTGCCACAGGCTCAACCGTGAAAATCGTTTTCACATGGTTCAGAAACGCATCCGCCGAAAGCCCGTTCAGATCCGCGACACAACGGTTGTACGGCAGGATACGCAGTTGCGATTCGGGGAACAGTACGGCGAGAAACCAGTTGTACGCTTCCGTGCCTGTGTGGGCCGGGTTTTCCGCGCGGCGTTGCTGCCCTGCGCGGAACGCCGCCGCTGCGCGGTGATGACCGTCCGCAACATACGCCAGCGGCACCTGCCGGAACGCCTCGACCCACTCCCCCCCGTCGCCATCGACGCGCCAGACCGTGTGGCGGATATCGTCAACGGCGGTGAAGTCGTAAAGGGGGACCCCCTCTTGTACCTTCGCGACCAGCGCGTCCAGCGTCGCCATGTCGCGGTAGGTGAGGAACACGGGACCGGAGTTGGCGTTCAGTTCGAGACAGTGGCGCGTGCGGTCGTCTTCCTTGTCCTTGCGCGTCTTCTCGTGCTTGCGGATGATGTCGTCCGCGTAATCGGCAATGCTGCAACAGGCGACCACGCCCGTCTGGCAGTGCGCCCCCATGATTTGACGGTAGACGTAAAAACGCTCGGCCTTCTCACGCAGCAGGACCCCCCGCGATTGGAAATCCGCAAACGCTTTCGCGCCCTGTGCGTAGACACGGTCGTCGTGGATGTCAACGCTGTCGGGCAGGTCAATCTCGGGACGCGAGATATGGAGGAAGCTGTCGGGGTTGCCGTCGGCAAGCGCGCGCGCCTCGGCGGTGTCCACGACATCGTAAGGGACGGACGCGAGCGCCGCCGCCTGTTCAGGCGTGGGACGCAACGCAGCGAAAGGTTTAATCTGCATGATCCACTCCGTTTGTTAATAATGAAAAGTTAATCGTTAACCATTGCAAAGCCATGCAACCAAGTAATGATTAACGATTAACTTTTAACTTTTAATTTTTTCAGAATCCGATGTTGACGATGGGGCAGAACTGCACGGTGCTGTTACGGATGACGTTGACAAGCCCCACCTGGAACCCGTGCAGGTCATCGGCGCGGTTGATCAGCCCCACCTGGAAACCCCTCGCATAACTCGTCAGGTTGACAAGCCCCACCTGGAACCCGTCGAAGGTCGTCTCCGCCTCATTCCACAGCCCCACCTGCAAACCAACGGAGTGCCCCATGCCCACGGAGTTGTATCCCAGCGAGATCTGCCAGCCCGCCAGCGCGTCCTCGACCTCGCAACGGCACAGGTTGAACTGAATCCCGTTAAAGTAACGCGAACGGCCGATGAGTCCTAAGTCAATCCCCGTGACCTGCTCGCATCGCCCGCCCGCAGACATGCGGAGACCGATGATGTCAATATCCCTGTCATCCCCCCATGAGAACCAAACAGGCCAACGCACCTCTTCGGCGGCACCCGCGCCAAAAGCAAACACCAAAGCCAACATACAACCAACTAAAACCTTCTTCATCCTGTCCCTCGCTTTGTTACTGAATTCATCTTCCCTATGGAGGGAAGACAATTCACCATTAAGAATTAGAGAATATATTACCTGACTTACCCAAAATAGGCAATAACAATATTTCTTTTTACGCATTTTTTTTACGTGCTTGACGCCTGGGCCAAACATCCCCTGGAGAACCGCCCTCCTCGGTGACCCTCCACTCATCACGAATCACTATTGCTAAGAAGTCAATGGCATCGGCTACACAACACATGAAAGCGGCAGCCCTTCTCCGCTTTCTGGAGGATCCCTATGTTTATGGAGTGCGGCGGCTCGCCGCCGCTTTTCGTCGCGGGGGCTCGCCCCCGCGCGGACGTCTGCAGGGGGGGGCCCGTATGTCCGCACGCACGCCGGAGGGTCACAGAATAATTTCCTCTGCGGCATGAACATTGTCAAGACCGCAAAGCAGCCGTGAATCGTTTTCTGAAAACGAAAAACTGGAAACTGGAAACTAAAAACTAAAAACTGGGGCGTGTTGACACAAAAGGCTGAAAGCCCTCGCGCCTGTGTTGAGAAGGCGCAACCTCTGGAGTGCGGCGGCTCGCCGCCGCGTCTCGCCGCCGGTGCCCCCCCCCCCGCGCACCGCCGCC
>WRML01000188.1 GCA_009777165.1 Kiritimatiellota bacterium | reverse complement strand
CCTGCCGGGGCTGGGATGATAGGCGGCACTGTCCGCCGGTTCCGCTCGCGGCTCGGCTGTGCGCCTCGCACCTCGCTCCACCGACGGTTACTCACATCACGCACCTCCGGTGCTGACCGCTTTCTGATCATTGACGACACGGTGTATCACATCGGCGCATCGTTCAAGGACTTGGGCAAAAAACGCTTTGCCTTCTCGAAACTGGAGATAAAAACCTCCGACATTCTGAAAGGAGCCTAACATGAAGACACAGACGAAACGCCGCATCGTATCCCTGACGCTTTTGGCATCATTCGTCATGCTGTTTGCCAGCGCAGTGATTGTCCATGCCACGCACGGGACAACGGCCAGCCACACCTGGCTGCACCTCCACGGTCTGTTCGGCGTGATCTTCACGCTTGCGAGCATCTATCATATCGCCTATAATTGGCGGACACTGAAATCCCACCTCTTCGGAAACTCAAAATGAAAACTGCCACACTCCTCGACGGAAAAAAACTCGCCGCCAGCCTCCGCGCCGACATCGCCGCACAGGTCGCGGAACTGAAGGCCAAGCACGGCATCACCCCCGGGCTCGGTGTGATCCTCATCGGCGCGGACCCCGCCTCCGTCTCCTACGTCACCGCCAAGGAAAAGGCGTGCGGGGAGGCCGGCATCCACTCCCAGAGCCTCCGCGTCCCCGCCGAGACCACGCAGGACGAGGCCCTCGCCCTCGTCCGCCGGATGAACGCCGACCCCCTCATCCACGGCATCCTCGTGCAGCTCCCCCTCCCCCGCCACATCGCCGAGGAAGCCGTCATCAACGCCATCGCCCCCGAAAAGGACGTTGACGGTTTCACTCCCGTCAACGTCGGCCGCATGATGATTGGAGAGGACTGCTTCCTGCCCTGCACCCCCCACGGCATCATCCAGATGCTCATCAGCGCGGGCGTCGAGGTCTCCGGCAAGCACGCCGTCGTCGTCGGGCGCAGCAACATCGTCGGCAAGCCCGTCGCGCACCTGCTCATGCGCAAGGCCCCGGGCGGCAACGCCACCGTCACCGTCTGCCACACCGCCACGCGCGACCTCCCCTCCTTTACCCGCCGCGCCGACATCCTTGTCGTCGCCGCCGGACGCGCCGGCACCGTCACGGGCGACATGGTCAAGCCCGGCGCCGTCGTGATCGACGTCGGCGTCAACCGCATCCCCGACGCCACCAAGGCCAGCGGCTTCCGGCTCGTCGGCGACGTTGACTTCGATTCCGCCGCCGAAGTCGCCTCCCTCATCACCCCCGTCCCCGGCGGCGTCGGCCCGATGACCATCACCATGCTCCTCCACAACACCCTCCAAGCCGCGCAACGAAAAAAGGATTAATCCCTAGGAACAGTAGACATGCACATACTCGCACATATTCAGATGCCGGAGGGGGGGGTACTGCGTTGCCAGATGCCAGTGGGGCAGAAGGAGATAAGGAGTTCAGAGGTTCAGGAGTTCGGGGGTTCAGTATCCGAAGCGCACTCCTTAACCCCTCACCCCCTTAACGCCTTAACGCCTTTTCAGTTGGGTGATGATTGCCTGTGTGAATTGGATTACGGACAGGACATTGGTCGCCTCGTCAAGATCACGGAGTATCCACCCCATGAGGGACTTCCCGCATTCCGCGTGATCCGTAAGCAGACGGCGGAGGACAAGGCACAGCTCGCCGAGAATGCGGAGTTTGCGCAGAAGGCGAAGCAGTCGTTTTTGCTTTCGGTGCGGTACGAGAAGACGCCCGTGAAGGTCCTGCGCACACGTTTCTCGTTTATGCGTGAACGTCTGTTCATCCGCTACAGTGCGGCGGTGGCGGTGGACTTGCGGCGGTTCGTCAGTCAGATTCAGCGGGACTACAAGACACAGGTTGATTTGTGGCAGGTCAGTGTACGCGATGAGGCGGCGTTTGTCGGGTGTGTCGGGATCTGTGGGCGGGCGGCGTGCTGCTGCGCGTGGCAGCGGCAGTTCCCGAATCCCTCCACGCGGATGGCGAAGGTACAGGACATCCCGCTCAACCCGGTCACGGCGAACGGGCGTTGCGGGAAACTGAAATGTTGCTTCGCATTCGAGCATGAGCAGTATTGTCAGGCGGGGAAGGACTTGCCGGGATTGGGCAGTCTGGTCCGGTGCATTCTGGAGACGCAGGAGGAGAGCGGGATCGTCGTTGACCGCAGTGTGATGTGCGGGAAGGTGACGGTCCGCACACGGGATGGGCGGACGTTCAAACTGTTGAAGGATGATGTGATTTTGGTTCGTGCAGCGCGTCCGGACGAACCAGCAAAAGGAGATGAGCATGAAGATTCTGTTGGTGAATGGGCCGAACCTTAACCTGCTCGGCACACGCGAGCCGTCCATCTACGGGACGGAGACGCTCGACCAGATTGTGGGCAAGACGACAACCTACGCGGCTTCGAAAAGCGTGCAGGTGGATGCGTTCCAAAGCAATGTCGAGGGTGACATCGTTCAGGTGATTGGCTCGGCGCGTGGTGTGTACCCCGGCCTCCTCCTCCCTCCGGCGGCGTACCCGCCCACGCGCGTGGCGCTCCGCGCTGCGCTTGCGGCGTGCGGGTTGCCGGTCGTCGAGGTACATCTGAGCAACACGCACAAGCGTGAGGCATTCCGGCATGCCAGCCTGACCGCACCTGCCTGCGTCGGGCAGATCATGGGTTTCGGCGCGGCAGGCTACCTGCTCGCGGTGGATGCGTTACTGGGTGTGATGAAAGGAAACGGATAAACGAGAAAGGATGTTCCATGGAAAAGCTAGACAAGCGTGTTGATGTGTGGATGGTCGGCTCGATCGGGATTGACGACATCGAGACTCCCACGGCGAGCCGCAAGAACCTGTTAGGTGGGTCGCTGCCGTTCGCGACAATCGCGGGCGCATTCGCGGGCGCGACCGTTGGCGCGGTTGGCGTGATCGGGAGCGATTTCGGGCGCACGTTTTTACGGCGCTGGGAAACGTTCGGCATCAACCTGGAGGGCATCCAACGCAAGGACGGCCCCAACTTCCGCTGGGCCTGTCGTTACGACGACAACCTGATCGAGCGCGTCACGCTCAAGACCGAGTTGGGCGTGTTCGCGGACTTCATGCCAGAGGTGCCGGAGTCGTATAAGAACGCATCGTTTGTGTTGTTGGGCAATATCCAGCCCGATCTGCAGCTTCATGTGCTGGAGCAAGCGGACAAGCCGCGTTTCGTGGTGCTGGACTCCATGAACCTATGGATTGACATCGCGCGTCCCGCGTTGGAGCGTGTCATCCGCAAGGTCAATCTGGTGGCACTGAACGACGGCGAGGCGCGGCAGCTCACCGGCAAGTGGAACCTGCGCGATTGCGCGACAGCCATTCTGGAAATGGGTCCCAAATATGTGCTGCTCAAAAAGGCGGAACACGGCTCGCTGTTGTTTACGGACAAAGCCATCTTCATCATCCCCGCGTATCCGGTGCAGATGGTGAAAGACCCGACTGGCGCGGGCGACACGTATGCCGGCGCGTTCATCGGGTACCTGGCCAAGGCGCGTGTCACCCATACGGCGATTATCCGCAAGGCGTTGATGTTCGCCAGCGCGATGGCAGCATTCTGTGTCGAAGGATTCAGCATCGAGAAGATGGAGCATATCTCGCGTGAAGATGTGGCGAAACGGGTCCACGAACTGTGGCAGATGGTGTCCATCTCGTAGCACACGAACACGCCTAGCGGAATGGTTACCCCACAAGACACAAAGGCTTGCACAACGCGCACAACGCAGACACGATTTATGAAAGGGACGCATCACATCTTTCATCGGCTTTGGCATCGATGGGACACGCGGTTGAGCCTGATCATCGTTGCGGTGTACTCGTTGTGCGCGGCGTATGGCGAGTGGGTGTACCAGGCTGCGCAACGCGCAGACCGCACACCGTCCTACAACGCGGTCAACCAAGCGTACAGTTACACCCCCCCCGCGTTTGTGAGGGTGTTTCAGACTGGGGGGCGCATAACCTCTTGCGCCGTGGCGGATGGGGACACCCGCCCTCCAGTCTACCTGCTCGGCAGCGATAACCTCGGACGCGACGTGGCGCAGCGTTTAATCCAAGGCGCACGGATTGCCTTCCACGTCGGCATCATGACCTCGCTCATTGCGATTCCGCTCGGCGTGTTGCTGGGATGTCTGGGGGGGTACTTCGGCGGGCGAGTTGACAGCCTTGTCGCGTGGCTCTGCGCGACGGTCGCGTCCATGCCGGGCTTGTTGTTCATCCTTGCGGTCGCGATCGTTGTCGGCAAGGGACTCATGGGGATTTATCTTGGTATCGGGCTCACGACCTGGGTGAGCGTATGCCGCAACGTGCGCGCGGAAGTCATCAAACACCGCAATCGCACCTATGTGCTGGCGGCGAATGTGTTGGGGTACAGCCATCCCCGCATCATGTTCCGGCACATCCTCCCGAACGTCACGCATATGATTCTCATCGCGTTTTCCATCCGTTTCCCTGCATCTGTCGCGACAGAGGTGTTTATCAGTTTTCTGGGTATCGGTGTGCAGAGCGAGCCGTCGTGGGGGATTATGATCAACAACGCGCGACTGCGCCTGTGGCAAGGCGTGTGGTGGGAGATGACCTTCGTGACGCTGGCAATCTTCCTGCTGGTCTTGGCGTTCAACCACCTTGCCGATGCGTTACGCGACCTCCTCGACCCTGCGTTGAGGGCGGAGCGTTAATGGGTTCTGGCGCGATCCTGAAAACGCTGCTGATGGCATGATGCCAGATGCTCGACCGTGACAGGGGACTCGGGGAAAAAACATCCGTCAATTCGCTCGCCATCGCCAAGAGAATTAGGCTATACTTTTCCCCCAATGGATTTTCCTCTTTTACTCGTTGAACATCTTTCCGTCGCGTTTACGCGGGACGGGAACGTGACGGTTCCGGTGCGGTCGGTGTCGTTTGATGTCCGCTCGGGGGAACGGGTCGCGGTGGTGGGTGAGAGCGGCTGCGGGAAAAGCCTGACCGCGCTTTCGCTGACACGGCTGTCGCCGACGGATTCCGCGCGGGTGTCCGGGCGCATCGTGTTCGACGGCACCGACCTGCTGCCGCTTTCCGCGAAAGCGATTCGCGGCATCCGTGGGGGGGGTATCGCGTATGTGTTCCAAGATCCCTCCACGAGCCTCAACCCCGTCATGCGCGTGGGGGATCAGATCAGCGAATGCTTGCGGCACCTGCCCAAGCGCGAACGTGTGAAGCAGGCGAAGGACTTGCTTGCCCGTG
>WRML01000187.1 GCA_009777165.1 Kiritimatiellota bacterium | reverse complement strand
GGACATGGGGGGGAGGGCGTTTTTCTACCGAGAGACACATCCCTAACGGGATGTAAGAATGGAACACGTTTATAGTTAATTCACTATAACACCGTCAACCATTTAATTTTCATCGCCTGTTCCTTTCACGCCATGGCCTGCTAGAGCATTTAAAGAAACAGCGTATCCGTTGGACAGGAGCGCAGGTTTTCCAACCCGCCCTATTCTATTGAGCGGACAGGAATGCCCGCATTCCGTTTTGCGGATACACCATTTCTTTAAACACTATAAAGTGCAACGTCCCTCTCCTCTCTTGTCGCGAGGTTCTTGCGCTTTGCAGTGCCGCGTGTCACATCGTCGGGACCGATGAAGATTGCGTCGACGGCGGTGCTTACGCTGGCGCGTTCAAAAAACTTCTTGGGCTTTTGCGCCGCGAGCATGAGGTTGACGAGCTCGTTCCCGTCGCGTAGCCGGCACGCCAGGCGCGTGGCGGCCTCGCGCTGTTCGGGGAACATATAGCCGATGACCACGCCGTGTTTCCCCGTCGCGGCGGCGTCGCCCAACAAGTCCTTCAGCACCTCGACGACCACCACGTCGCCAAAGCCCAGCCCCACCGCAGGTGTCGGCGCACCGCCGATGGAGGTGAGGAGGCTGTCGTAGCGTCCCCCCCCGAAAATCGCACGGAACTTGCGCTCCGCATCAAACGCCTCGAACACGATGCCCGTGTAGTACGCCAGCCCGCGGATCACGGACATATCGAACACGAGGCGATCGGCGATGCCGTAGATTTCGGCGAGTGCGAACAGGTCGCGCAGGGCTTTCACCGCGACGGAATCAGGCGCGGCCCGTGCCGCCGCCTGGTCGAGCGTCTGCACGGCGAGCAGGTCAAACGCCTTGCGGGTCGCCTCGGCATCAAGCCCCTCCGTTGCGAGCAGCGCGGCGATTTCGTCGTCGCTGATTTTCCCGCGCTTGTCGAGCGCGAGGAACACGGCGGCGTGATACTGCGCCGCGATGCCGGACGAAGCCAACAGCTCGGCGAGTAATGCGCGGTTGTTCACGTGGATGCGGTATCCCGCGTCCGGCATTCCCATCGCCTTCAGGCTGGCGGCGGCGGCGGCGAGCAGCTCTGCCTCCGCCGACACGCTCTCCTCGCCGATGATGTCCATGTTCCACTGGTAATGCTCGCGCTTGCGCCCACGCGTCATGCGCTCATAGCGGAAGCACTGCGCCGTGGTGAACCATTTGACCGGGAACGTGAGCTGTCCCTGCCGTGCGGCAATCATCCGCGCGAGGGTCGGGGTCATCTCCGGGCGCAGGGCGAGCTTGCGCCCGCTCTTGTCCTCGAAGTGGTAAATCTGTTGCGAGACTTCCTCGCCGCTCTTGCGCTGCAGAAGCGCGAGGTTCTCGACCACACACGCGTCATACGGTTGAAACCCGTGCGCCACCGCCGCCTGCCGCCATGCGTCGAACACGCGGTTGCGCCACACCATGTCCTCCGGGTAAAAATCGCGCATCCCGCGCGGAGGATCAAATGATAAGGGGTTAAGGGGTTCAGGGGTTAAGGGGTTCAGGTTGTCATGCGTTTGTGTTGCCGCATCGTTTTGTCCTTGCGCTCTCATCATCTTAACCTCTTAACCCCTTAATCCCTGAACCCCTTAACTCCTTAACCCCTGAACCCCTTAATTCCTTAACCCCTTGCTGAAACATTTCCCTCATCCGCTTGCCGGGCTTGAATTTCACGCACTGGTGCGCGGGGATTGCGACTGTCTCCTGGGGTCTATTGGGGTTGCGCCCGACACGCGCCTTGCGCGTGACAATCTCGAACACCCCGAACTCGCGGAACTCGACGTGCCGCCCTTGCGCAAGCGAGGCGACAATCCCGTCGAGCGTCGCCTGTACCGCCTGTACCGCCTGAAACTGGTTGAGCCCGCTCCGCTCGGCGACGGTCACCGCCAAGTCGCGCTTCGTCAGCGCGGATCCCGTGTATGCCTTCATAAAAACTCCTCTTTTTATCATCGAATGATGCGAATGTTCGCGAATGGTTGATTCGTGTCAATTCGCGTTATTCGATGACTTTTATCCTTCGTTTCAATAATCATTACTCATTCTTTTGATGATTTCCGCCGCCGCATCCGCCACCGGGACGATGGCGATGTCCTTCGAGGTACGCAGCTTGATCTCCACGCCGCCTTTCGCCAGACCCTTCGCGCCGACGACCACGCGGATCGGGAAGCCCATCAGGTCCGCGTCCTTAAACTTCACGCCCGGGCGCTCCTCGCGGTCGTCGGTGAACACCTCGATGCCCTGCGCCTCAAGCTCGCGCTCCAGCGTGTCCACCACTTCGCACACGGCCTCGTCCTTGGGGTCGAGCAACAACAACGTCACCGCGAACGGCGCGACGGACACGGGCCAGATGATACCGTCCGCATCGTGGCTCTGCTCGATGACCGCCTGCAACGTGCGCGTCACGCCGATGCCGTAGCACCCCATGACCATCAGCTCGCGCTGCCCCTCCGCGCTCAGGTAACGCGCGTCGAACGCCTCGGTGTACTTCGTGCCGAGCTTGAACACATGCCCCACCTCGATGCCGCGCTTCATCTGCATGGGCTTGCCGCAAAGCGGACACGCGTCACCGTCGCCGACGATCACCAGATCCTCGAACGCCGTCACCGCCGCGTCACGCGCGAGCGAGATATTCTTCACGTGCGTGTCCGCCTTGTTCGCGCCCGTGATGCGCCCCGCCGCGCCGTTCAGCGACTGGTCCGCGTAAATCGGGATGGTCAACCCGACGGGTCCCGCGAAGCCCACGGGGGCCCCCGTGACCTGCCGGACCGTCGCGTCATCCGCAAGCTCCAGTTTCTTACAGCCGAGCAGACGCTTGAACTTATGCTCGTTCAGATCACGGTCCCCCGGCACGAGCACAGCGACGGGCTTTCCGTCCGCAACGTAAATCAGTGTCTTGGTGAAACGGTCCGCCGCGCACGAGAAAAATTTCACAAGCTCGTCAACCGTGCGCAC
This sequence comes from Kiritimatiellota bacterium, assembly GCA_009777165.1. Lineage (GTDB taxonomy): Bacteria > Verrucomicrobiota > Kiritimatiellia > RFP12 > UBA1067 > WRJS01. The sequence continues at coordinate 2,260 of WRML01000187.1, read as the reverse complement.
ATCCGGCGTCGCGACCTCAGACATCAGAAGTGCCTCCGACTCCTCACTTCCGACTTCTGACTTCTGACTTCTGACTTCCGACATACGCTCCGCACGTTCCTGATTTGCGGCATAGCCGCAAGCCGGACAATCAATCACGCCGTCCTCGCCCGAGTCCGCCAGCACCATGAACTCATGCGACCACTTGCCGCCGATGTCCCCCGTGTCCGCCTCGACCGCGCGCGCGAACAGCCCGCAGCGTTTGAAGATGCGCGTGTATGCGTCGTACATCGCCTGGTAGGACGCGTCCGCCGCCTCCAGCGACGTGTCGAAACTGTACGCGTCCTTCATGATAAACTCCTTCGCCCGCATCAGCCCGAAGCGCGGACGGATCTCATCGCGGAACTTCGTCTGGATCTGGTACACCGTACACGGCAACTGGCGGTACGAGCTGACCTCCCCCCCCAGCAGCTCCGTCACGACCTCCTCATGCGTGGGCCCCAGCGTCATCAGCCGCTCCTGACGGTCCTTCAGCCTGAACATCCCCGGCCCCATCGCCGCGAGGCGCCCCGAGCGCTCCCACAGCTCTGCCGGCTGGAGAGCGGGCATGAGGACCTCCTGGGCCCCCGCGCGGTTCATCTCCTCGCGCACGATCTGCGCCACCTTCTGGAGCGCGCGCACGCCCAGCGGCATGAACGTGTAGAGCCCCCCCGAGAGCTTACGGATAAGCCCCGCCCGGACCATCAGCTTATGACTGGCGATCTCTGCCTCCTGCGGATCATCACGCAACGTGCTGATCAATGTACGAGTCCAACGCATATCGAACGATTCCTTCCTATACCCATTACGGGCTAAATGATTGTGCGTACCATTTCACCCGATTTTGACCGATTCCGCAAGCCTAAAGATAATCGAGGCGCAGAGTTTTTTTTATCCGATATGGCGTGCGGCGAGCTTCCCCCTACTTCACATTTTTGTGTCATCGAATAACGCGAATAAAACGAATACGAAAAACATTCGCGGACATTCATGCCATTCGATAACAAGTTGACACATAAGCATCGGAAAACAATGTTGCTCGTTTCACTCAGAGCCAGCCTCGCGGGCCGCGCCAATCGCTGCCCACGCGAGCTTTCCGGCCGCGGCAACCCCCCCGCATAAAAGGACGGCATAAAAACCCAGAAACCCGTTCCCAACTATTTTCGGCAACAGATTTTCCCAAACATAAGCCGAGTATGTGCCATTGCCGTCCCCACCGTACTCTATCGCCGCGCTCACTTCCGGAAGCGACCGCCAGTGACAGTATTCATATCCGTCAATCAGAACCACACACCCCCCCACGACAAACGCGACGAGCATCACCAGTACCCATCTTTTCGAGAGACGCGCTTTGTCCATCAGCCACGAGCAAAGCGCAACGAATACAAAGGTGATGCCAATCACAACCGGAAAAAGCGTCTTATTCGAGAAGTCGAAAAAATGACTGTCCAGCCATTTTTCAATCCCTATCCCAGCGATGAACCCCGGCAGACAAGTCACAAAAATCATTAGCCCTCCCCCTCTCACTATGAGCATTCCCAACCCCCACACCCCGATGAACCAGCAGCGATGATAGATCATCATCCGTCCCCCCCCCTCCGCGCCTCCCGTTCCGCATCGTACTGCGCGACTTTCCCCGCCACGTAGCGGCGCTTGAGCGTCGCGCCGCGCCAGCCGGCCGAGGCGGCATCCAGCGGCCCCCTCAGCTTCCGGATCACCGACCGCACGGAGAACGCCAGCGGCGTGTCCCGCACCCGGCCCTCCAGCAGGATCAGCGCCGGCAGCGCATCGTAGCCGAGCGACGACAGATAAGTGACGTCCACGGAGCACGCCCCCGCGTTCCCCGCCTCGCGGCAGTGCCGGACATTGAACCCCGCGATCAGCAGGTTGGGCGCCCCGCACGCGTAAACCATCAGCGCGGCCGCCAGCGCCACCAGGTTCCCCCTGACCAGCCACCCGTTCGACCGCCCCCCCCAGACCCGCACGATGATCAGCACCAACCCGCACGCCACCAGCGCCATCCACACCCCCGCCGCCAGCCGCATCCGGCTCAGCGCGTACACCGACACATACATCCACAGCCGCCACCCCGCCGACACCACCAGCAGGACATTCTGCGCCAGCCACCCGTACACCAGCCAGCGCGACGCCCGCATCCCCGCCGCCGCGCTCCCCTCCCGGAACGTCGCCAGCACGAACCCCCCCGCGAGCAACGCCGTCGCCACCAGCGGGTATGCCCCGC
>WRML01000186.1 GCA_009777165.1 Kiritimatiellota bacterium | reverse complement strand
GGCGCGGGCAGGTGGGGGCGTTGGGGGTGCCGCGCGAACCACCATGTCGCGCAACTGGTGCTGCGCCCGGCCCCCCCGTCGGCGTAGTTGAACGTCAGGCCAGAGGGGCCCGTGACGACGTCCATGTAGTCGGCGGTCTCCGCGAACCCGGGGATGGCGGTGAGCCCGAAGTCGGAACCCAGGATGTCGCGCAGCATCGCGATCGCCAGGACGTTGAACTCCGTACCGTAGCTCCAGTAGCCGGGCCCCTCGGGGTACCCCCCCCCCGGCGAGAACGAGGCCCGCATCGAGAGGGGGAGGCTGACGATCGCGCGGTGCACGGCGTCCACGGCGGGGCCGGGGTGCTCCTCCTGCAGGGCGAACGCGGCGGCCATCATGCCCGCGTGGCAGACCTGCCCCCAGTTGTTCCTCGCCTTGACCCAGCCGCTCTGCGCCTTGGCCGCGTTGAGCCCCTTGTCGAGGAGGCCCCCCCCGACGCGCGCGCGGGTGTCGGCGTCGAGGTCGTGGTAGAGCCAGTCATACGCGACCGCCACGGCCAGCGACATCTCCGCCACGTCGAGGTAGTGCGACGGGTTCCAATCCTCGAATGCGACCACGGCATCGAGCTCTTGGACACAGCGTTTGAGGTAGTCCTCTTTACCCGTCAGGCGGTACGCCATCGCCAGCACGGGGAGGCGGTGCAACGCACGGCGCGACACCGCGAGCAGACGCTTGCCCTCCATCACGCGCGTGCAGGGGGGGAGGGCGAGCAGGGCGTCCGCGTCGAAGCACAGCCGCTCGAACGCGAGGCTCCCCAGCTCGGTGGCCTGCAGCTCCGCCAGCAGCGTCTTGAAACGCTCGCCGTCCACGAACAGGCGCGGGTGGCCTTTCGGGGCGCGGCCCATCGCCTCCGCGACCTGCTCGCGCGTGACCTTCTCGGGGGCCCCCTCCTCCTGCTGCGCATATGCGCTTGCGGTGAAGACAGTTCCGATGACGAGCACGTTTCTCAATAAACAAAACTGAATATTCATACTATTCTCCGTATGCGTAATATATATCCTCCGTTTTTTTTATGCAACCGTTTTTTTGAGGAAAGAAGGATGCCTTCCTTGCTTGACGGTTTACCGCAATGAGCGGTATAGTATTGCCTGATGATGAAAAAAATGGAGGGAGACGAAATGCGGAGTTCACAATCGCGTAGGCAGTTTGTTAAGAGGGTCGCGGCGGCGGTGGCGTTGCCGACGATTATCCCGTCGAGGGCGCTGGGGCTGGACGGGAATGTCGCGCCGAGCAACCGCGTCACAACCGCGACCATCGGGCTGGGGGACCGCGGGCCGGGGCATTTGGGCGAGCTGGCGTCGTTCAAGGACATCGAGATCATCGGCGTGTGCGACGTGCAGCGCCAGCGCGCGGAGCAGTTCGCCAAGTGGGTGGACGAGAAGCGGGGCAAGCAGGGGTGTCTCGGCACACAGGATTTCCGCGAGCTGCTGGTGCGTCAGGATTTGGACGCGGTGACCATCGCCGCGCCGGAGAACTGGCATGCGTATCTCTCCATCGCGGCGATGCACGCGGGCAAGGATGTCTATTGCGAGAAGGCGCTGGCGCTGACGGTCGCCGAGGGCCGCGCAATGTGCGAGGCGGTGAAGCGCACGGGGCGCATCCTGCAGGCGGGTATCCAGCAGCGTTCGGACCGCAACTTCCGCTTCGCGTGTGAGCTTGCGCGGAACGGGTACCTGGGCAAGCTGGACAAGGTGATTGTCGCGGTGCCGAGCGGCACGCGCAAGCTGACGCTGGAGCCCGCCCCCGTGCCGGACACGCTGGACTATGACCTGTGGCAGGGGCCCGCGTTGCCCAAGCCGTACCGCAAGGGCATCGAGAGCTACAATTGGTATTTCCTCCGTGACTACTGCGCGGGGTGGATCCAGAGCTGGGGGGTGCATCACCTCGACATCGCGCTGTGGGGGGCCCCCGCGCTGGCGGCGTCCACGCTGGAGATTGAGGGCAAGGCGACGTTCCTGCCCGAGGGCGACGCGGATGTGTCGTTCGGGTGGGACGTGAAGATGCGCGAGCCGGGCGGGCTGGTGATGGCGTTCTACGACGATGGCGCATCGCCCGTCGGCCATGGCGTGCGTTTCGAGGGCGACAAGGGGTGGGTACAGGTCGTGCGCGGAAAAATCTGGTCGGAGCCTAAAAACCTGATGGAGGTGGTCATCAAGCCTGGCGAGGAACGCCTCTACGTCTCGCGCCACCACATGGAGAACTTCATCGAGTGCATCAAGACGCGCCGCGAGCCGATCGCGCCGGCGGAGGCGTGTCAGGCGGCGACGGCGGTGTCGCTCGCGGCGGACATCGCCTCGCGCGCGGGCCGCAAGCTGGTGTGGGATTGCAAGGCGGAGCGTTTCACGAACGACGATGTCTCCAACCGTCTGCTCGCCCGCACGACGCGCAAGGAGTGGAATCTTGTTGTGTAGCACGTCGTCCTGTAGTCACGTCGTCGAGACGACAGGACGCGAGGAGAGGTTGTGCGCGAGGAGCAAACGTCCTACCCCGGTGAGGAAGTTCTAACGTTCCTTCGGAAACCGCGCCCTTCGGCGCGGACACGCATAACTTTAGAACTTCAGAACTTCAGAACTTTAGAACTTTAGAACTTTAGAACGTCCCCCGTTTCATTTTGTCATCGAATGATGCGAATAAACCGAATCAGAAAACCATTCGCGAACATTCGTGCCGTTCGATGACAAAATGAAACGTGTTCTATTCTCCATATAATGCTGTATAGACTTTGGTCTCGTAGGGCCGTAGTGTCAGTTTACCTGTAAGCCCGTCGAGGGGGGGGAGGTCAACGGCCTGCTCGGAGGTTCCGGCGTTGACCAGTATCATGTAGCGTTTCCGGGGGCCCTCCTGACAGTAGAGGCCTTGCACGTTCCCGTCGGCGAGCGTGAACGGCCGCCGCCCTTCCTTGTTGAGGAGGGCGGGGGAGAGCGTCTTAATCTCGGACACGATCTGCCGCATCGTCTCGTGAAGATCGGGGTGGTGTTTCAGCCCGCTGGCCCCCCCGTCGTCCCAGGGGTACCAGAGGATCCCGCGCGCCTCTTGCACCACCGCCAGGTACGCCATCGCGCGGAGGGCCTCGGGGGTCTCGGTGCCGAAGCATTGCAGCACGCAGAAGACGGGGCCCCCCCCCGTGGCGGCCCGGGCCCGCCCCATCCAGTCGGACACCATGGTGAGGGGGTGCTTGGGGAACGGGTAGGGGTCCACGGCGAAGATGTCGCCCAGCGTGGTCTGCGCGGCGAACAGGGGGGGGGTGCAGGAGACCATGAACGTGGGGTGGCCCCGGTCCCAGCGGTGGTACACGTCGTTGACGCGCTTGGCGGCGTCGTGGGTGGCGCCCTGTATCTGGGGCTCGTCCGCCGCGTACCACATCAGCAGGTTGGGGTGCTTGGCGGCGAGTTCCGCGGCGGTCTTGCCGACCCACTCCTCGCCGCCCCCCCGGTGGTTCTGCTCGTACAGGACTTTCAGCCCGTGCCGCGCCGGGACGGTGAACGCGTTCTCGTTAAACCAGCTCCACATCTGCACGGTGTTGAAGCCGAGCGCCGCGACCTGCGCGATGTCGTCGGGGTTGACGTGGTAGATGCCCAGGGGGAAAAAGGCCTCGCCGTCCGCGACGAGGTTCATGTCGTCGTTGATGAAGACGGGGCATTCGGCGTCGCTCAGCACGGTGAGCGGCGCGGTCTTCGTCTCCACGTGTTTCCCGTTCTCGTACAGCTCGCCCGTGATCGTGTAGTCGCCCGGTTTGGGCGTGCCGATGGTGATCGGCTGCAGGAAGCGCGTCCCGGCGATGCTCCTGATGTCCGCCGTGCCGACCGCCGTGCCGTTGGCATCGCTCACCGTCATCGTGAGCGTCAGGTCCTCCAGTTTCTCTTTGTTCGGGTTGAGCTCGACCGTGGTGATGATTTCCCCTTTCCGTTTTTTCAGGTCCGACTCCACCGCGAACCCACGGTAGCGCGGCCCCGTGATGGTCAAGAGGTCTTTGATGGTGAAGGTCTTGTCGAATATCCTTGCCTTTTGGGATTCAAATACAATCTCATACACGATGCGCACTTCTCCGCGTTTCCGGATAATGTGTCCGTGTCCAATGGTGGATGAAATCACGTCGTCAGCCGGGGTGATTGTTGCATTGTGGCAAAGATTACCGTACCTTAAACCGTCAGCGTGAAAAACCTGTACCTGCATCGCTACGGCGGGATACCCGGCAAAAGTGGTTGTAAATTTGTTGTGGTCCCCGACAGTGATCGGGGCACACTCGAATGCCGTCACGGTCAGGCCGATGCGCTGGAGCCTGAGGTTGGCGATGAAGTTCTCGAAGTATTCCGGCTCGCCGAGCCTGCACCCCGTCACATAGACGTAGCCTTTCCCGATGCGCCTCATGACGGCCTGGGGGCTGCCCTCGTCGCACGTGGCGACGACCTCCCACCCATGCTCGGCCGGGAGCGTCAGGTGCCCCCACATGTTGTTCTCGCAGACGCGGTTCGGGAGGAAGCGGATGGCGTTTTCGGGAAGCGTGCTGCGGATGTCCTGCCACGCATGGCAGGGGGCCGTGCCGACAGTGAGGGAGGGGTCAACGGACGTGAGCCAGCCGGACTGCTCGGCGTACAGCGCGTCCGTGACGATGAGGGCCCCCCCGCCCTCCACGAACGCGCGGAACGCCGCGCCGTAGTGTGCCATGTCCACGCGCGCGTCCCCCTGCCCGAAGTTGAAGAGCGGGCAGACGGCGGCGATGTCATACGCGCCGAGATGCGCGGCCAGCCTGTCCATGTCCTCCGTGGTGGATTTGAACTTCTCGCCACGCCAGCCGAGCTTGCCCAGCGCGTTGTCGAACTCGTCGTGGTGCGCGTCCTTGGCGTTCCCGTACATCCCGTGCAGGATCGCGACGCTGACGCTGTCCCCGTCCGCGCCGGACGCCGCCATCACCGCCGCGCTCACCACCCCCCCGGCCACCATCAGCAGGCTCCGTCTCGTTCCCTGATTTTTCATGCGGGTATTTTTACATCATCTGCGACGGAGATGCAAGCCTATTTCTGTGAAGCGCAAAACAGTGTTGCGAAAATAGTGTTGCATCAACCCCCCGTACCTGACATACTTTTATGTGATTTTGTTTTTTAGGATTCGGGAGTGAGAGCGAAAGGAAGGGCAATATGGACACTATGGATAGGATGGACGGGGTAGGGGGGAGTAACCGGAGGGCTGAAAGCCCTCGGGCGAACGGAGTGCGGACATTCCTG
>WRML01000185.1 GCA_009777165.1 Kiritimatiellota bacterium | reverse complement strand
GTCCCCAGCACGGAGACGACATAGACGTACCCGCTGGCGACGGCGGCGTAACGCCTCATGCGTTCCAGCGGCGTGTTGGGCGCGACCAGCGGGATGAGGTGGATGCCTTTTCCGCGCAGTGCGGCGCGGTACTCCGCATCCTCGTCCAGAGGCAGGTCGGGGATGATCAGCCCGTACACGCCGATCTCCGCCGCCGCCTCCGCGAGCCGTGCGAAGCCGTATTGCAGGAACGGGTTGAGGTAGCCCATGAGGACAATCCTCGCCTTGTACTGTCCTTTCCGTTGGCGCAGGCCGTCGAGGATCCAATCGAGCGTTACGCCGTTGGCGAGTGCCTGTTGCGAGGCGGCCTCGATGACGGGACCGTCGGCGACGGGGTCGGAGAACGGCACGCCGATCTCGATGATGTCCGCGCCGTTGTCGTCCAGCTCCCGCAAACTTGCCCAGAACGCATCAAGCGTCGGGTATCCTGCGGTGATGAATGGGATGAGGGTCATTTGGTGGTCTCCTTTTTTAGTAACTAGTAGCTAGTAGCTAGTTGCTAGTTCAATGACAGGTAGCAATGTAACTAGTTACTAGCAACTAGTTACTAGCTACTCGTTACGAGTTACTCGTTACGAGCAATTCCTTTCTTACAATCCCCATATCCTTGTCGCCGCGGCCGGAGAGGCAGACGACGACGTTGCCGCCGGGGGGGAGTTTGTCGGGGTTGTCCAAAACCCACGCGAGGGCGTGGGACGATTCCAGCGCGGGCAGGATGCCCTCGGTGTGGCAGAGCGTCGAGAACGCGGCGAGCGCACGGCTGTCAATCACGGCGTGGTATTCCACGCGGCCGCTCGCTTGAAGCGCGGCGTGCTCGGGGCCCACGCCGGGGTAGTCCAGCCCCGCCGAGACGGAGTGCGACGGCTCGATCTGCCCGTCCTTGTCCTGCAGCAGGAGCGTGTACTCGCCGTGCAGTACGCCCGGGGCCCCCCTCCCCAGCGCGGCGGAGTGGTAACACCCTGGCTCGCCCGTACCCCCGGCCTCCGCGCCGATGATGCGCACCGACGCATCGCCCACGAACGGGTGGAACATCCCGATTGCGTTCGACCCCCCCCCGACACACGCGACGACCGCGTCCGGCAGCCGCCCCGTCCTCGCGAGCATCTGTGCGCGCGTCTCGCGGCCGATGACGGACTGGAAATCGCGCACGAGCGTTGGGAACGGGTGGGGCCCCGCTGCCGTGCCGAAGCAGTAGTGCGTGGTCCCCTGCGCCGCGACCCACTCCCGCAACGCCGCGTTGATGGCGTCCTTCAGTGTGCGCGAGCCGGTCACCACGGAGATGACCTCCGTGCCGAGCAGTTTCATGCGCATCACGTTGGGGGCCTGCCGCTCGATGTCGTCCGCCCCCATGAACACGCGGCACGGCATCCCCAGCCGCGCGGCGGCGGCGGCGGTCGCCACGCCGTGCTGCCCCGCCCCCGTCTCTGCGAGGAGCGCGGTCTTGCCCATCTTCTTGGCGAGCAGCGCCTGCCCCAGCGTGTTGTTGACCTTGTGGGCCCCGGTGTGGAGCAGGTCCTCGCGCTTCAGGTACAGGCTGAAGCCCAGCCGTTCCGAGAGCGTGGGGCAGAACGTCAGCGGCGTCTCGCGCCCCGCGTAATTGCGCAGCAGGTCGTCCAGCTCATCCTGGAACGCCTGTGTCGGCAGGATCGTCTCCATCGCCGCTTCCAGCTCCTGCAGCGGTGGTATCAGCGACTCCGGGACAAACTGCCCCCCGTACTCGCCAAAGTAACCTTTCTTCATCGTTTTTCTCCTTTTTGAGTAGGAAGTTTTTAGTTTATAGTTTTTAGTTTTTAGAGCAATGCCACGAAGCGCATCAACTAAAAACTAAAAACTATAAACTAAAAACTTTCCCTAAAAACTTCTCCCTATTTCCTCCAAAACCGCCTTGATCTTCCCCACGTCCTTCACCCCCGGTGCGGACTCCACGCCCGAGTTCAGGTCCACCCCCGAGGGGGCCCCGCACGACACCGCCTCACGGATGTTCCGCGCGTCCAGGCCCCCTGCGATAAAATACGGCTGCGGTACGGCTCGCGGGGGTTTGCCTTCCCCGTTTCCGATTCCTAATTCCTCATTCCTCATTCCTAATTTTTCTTCCTTCATCGTGCGCCAGTCGAACGGCTTGTCGAACAGCAGGAACGCCGCGCGGTGCGTCGCCGCCGGGACCGCGAAGCACACGCGGATCACGCACTCCGCGCCGATGGCCTCTGCGCACGCCTCGTCCTGTCCCGCGTGAAGCTGCGCGAAATCCAACCGAGCGATTTCCATGGTGCGGAGAATTTCATCCGTGTCGTGCGTCGTGAAGACCCCCACGCGCCGCCCCCCCCCCCCCGTGCGGATATGCGCGACGTCCTGGGGGGTCATGTTGCGCGGGCTGGGGGGGTGGAACACAAACCCGCAGAAATCCACCCCCCCCAACGCCACGCATGCCTCCGCATCACACGCCCGCGTGATGCCGCACACTTTTATCAGAAGACCGTTAATCATAGCATTCTTTCTAGTTTCCAGTTTCTCGTTTCCAGAGTGTGTTGACACAAAAGGCTGAAAGCCTTGCGGATATTAGCGTAGGGCAACGCCCTACGTATAAGACACACGATAACATCAAGGCTGTAAGCCTTGCGGAACATGGCAGATTCTAGGTTTCGCTTTGCACCGTTATCCGCAAGGCTTTCAGCCTTGAATCGTCTCGCATATCCTTTCGCAGGGCGTTGCCCTGCGCTAATATCCGCAAGACCTTTGGTCTTGTTTGATGCCAACATAACGTTTTGTGTCAACACTCCCTAGTTTCCAGTTTCCAGTTTCTCGTTTCCAGTGGCAAGTTGTTTCAGCAGCCCCCCCGGGTCAGGGCTCGCCATCAGCGCCGTCCCCACGAGCGCGGCATCATACCCTGCCAGCGCGTCAATCTGTGCCCGCGTCTCATAACCGCTCGCGGCGATCCAGCGCTCCCCCCCCAGCTTCCTTGCGACCAGCCGTTGCGTTACCGAGGCATCCACGACCAACGTTTCTAAGTTCCGGTTGTTCACCTGAATAACACTCGCGCCAGCTTCCCGTGCAATGTCCAATTCGTGTTCGTCAAAAATCTCCACCACCGCCGTCATCCCGAACGACTCCGTCAGCACGCGCAGGTCACGCAGTAGCCCCCCCCCCGGCGTAAGCGCGACAATCAACAGCAACGCAGACGCAGGCGTGGACGCGGTCTCGCGCACCTGCGCCTCGTCGAAGATGAAATCCTTCCGCAGCAGCGGCAGCGTTGTCCGCGACGCCACGCGCCGCAGGAAATCGATCTCCCCCCTGAAGTGGGGCCCCTCCGTCAGCACCGAGATGGCGGCGGCCCCCCCCCCCGTATAAATCCCCGCGATCTCCTCGGGAGAGTAGTTATCGCAGATGGCCCCCCGCGACGGCGACGCGCGCTTGTACTCCGCGATGATGCGGATACCCCCCCCCTCCGCACGGGGCGCGAGGAACGGCGGGCGCGGCGACCCGCAAGGGGGGGGGGGCGGCTGCGCCCGCAACCGCGCAATCTCGGGGGCCTTCGCAATTCTGAAACGTTCAAGGTTCATGGGGTGATCTCACACAAAGGTTGGATATCGTCATACACGGCAGAGGGGACCTAGGAGACGTAGGGGACGCAGGGGCATAGTGATACGTGACAGCATACGCCCGACAAGCCTGAACGCCCTGCGCAATCTCATTTTCATTCTCATCATCAACGGTCTCATCCGAAAACCCTCTGTTTCTTCAAAAAGAAACATCTCGCACTATAAACCTTTTTGTCGCTGCCGTCAAGCGTGTTTCTTCAAAAAGAAACGGAGGGGGCGAAGCCCGCCGCTACGTTACAGAATAGAAACCCCACAAGACCGGAAACCGTTAGAACGTTTTTGGGAATGGTGTACCCGTTTGACGGGAATTCCCCTGAAGGGACACATATGGGCCGCACTCCTTTTGCGATAACTATTTCGTCGGTTATTCGGAATCGTCTTTGTGGATGTCCACACGAGTGGTTCCACGGTCGTAGGGGGGGGGGCTGACGATGGCTTGGCCGTCGTCAGGGGGGGGGCGGCGGCCTCGGCTGAAGAAGGGGAAACCCGCGAACGGGTTGCGGCGCGTCCCGTGCGCTTCGGCCAGTGCCATCAGGTATTCGCGTTCCGCGGTCTGGTAAATCATGAGCGCAATCATCAGGCGGATGAACATGAAATCCCTGAAACTGCCCGTAAGCGCCGAGTACAGGACATGTAGCCCCATGAGGATCGCGACGAAACGGCCGAGGCGCGAGGCGATCCATGTCGCCTTCAGGCGCGTGGTGAAGAACTGCTGCAGCATCGCGCGCAGGATGCGCCCACCGTCCATCGGGAACGCGGGGAGCATGTTGAAGCAGAAGAGGGCAACGTTGAGCCATGCCGCATGGGCGGAAACGAAACACACGAAAGGCACTTTCGGCAGGTTGGACGGAAACGTGCACATGAGGCTGATCTCCCAAAAGCCTCGCAGAGACAAGGTTTCGTTCCCGAGATGGGGGATTAAGCAGGAATAAAACAGTATGAAGGAAATACCGGCAAGCATGATGCTGACGAACGGGCCGGCGAACGCCATGAGGATTTCCTGCCACGCCTTTTTGGGCATGGCGGTCATGGTCGCGCAGCCGCCGAGCATCATGAGGCGGATGTCGCGCACCTTGCCGCCGAACGCCATGCTGACGAGGCTGTGCCCGAGCTCGTGGAGCAGGATGGACACGAGCAGGATGAGCCCGGCCATGATGCCGAGGGGGAGGCTCCCGAAGCTCGAGACGAGGATGAACAGGAGGATGAGCAGGGAGAGGTCCACCGTGACCGGGATGCCGAAGATGCGGAAGAGGGTGAGGGAGGATTTCATAGGGGGACGTTTTTAGTTTCCAGTTTCCAGTTTTTAGTTTCGAGTGCAATCGACTGCAATCGAGTGCTGTCGAATTCGAGTACCATCGAAACGAACAACGAACAACTTCTCTTTCATAATGTGGTCACGAGGAGGGTGGCGTTGCCGGTGAGGATGTAACGCAGGGCGGAGGCAGGGATGAGGCAGCTGGTACCGGGGGGGAGGGGATAACGTACGTTGCCGGCCTCGACAGCGGCATCCCCCCGTTCGACGAAGAGCGCGTGGAACGTTGTCCAATCGACGGGGATGGTCTCCTTTCCGCTGAGCGTGAGCTTGCGGACCTTGAAGTAGTCGCACGAGACGACGTCGGCCCAGATGGCGCTGGGGGTCG